>NZ_JAJKFX010000008.1:0-155506 GCF_022869025.1 Acinetobacter sp. F-1
AGGTTAAATAAGCTTTCAAAAATAGCTTGATACACTAAAGCTATTTTAAGCAGGCAATGAATATGAAAGAAAACGCTAAAGAAAAATAAAAAAAACAGCGTATGATTTACTCAATGGAATTTTAGATGATGCAGACAAGATGATCCGTAATGATTGGTCACGTGCCGAAATACAAGAAATTTATGACTTGCCTTTAATGGATTTACTGTTTCAGGCACAGCAAATTCATCGCCAAAACTTTGAACCGAATACTGTTCAGGTCAGTACTCTGCTTTCAATTAAAACGGGCCGTTGTCCGGAAGATTGTAAATACTGTTCGCAATCTGCACATTATGATACTGATCTGGAAATTGAAAAACGCGTAGAAGTACAAAAGGCGATTGCTGAAGCCAAACAGGCCAAAGCTTCCGGTTCGACCCGTTTCTGCATGGGCGCAGCATGGCGTAATCCGCATGAACGCGATATGCCGTATGTGCTAGAACTGGTGCAGGAAGTCAAGAAACTGGGCATGGAAACCTGTATGACTCTAGGGATGCTGAATGCCTCACAAGCGGAACGTCTGAAAGATGCAGGGCTAGATTATTATAACCACAACCTTGATACCTCACGTGAATATTATGCCAATGTCATCAGTACACGTAGCTTTGATGACCGCTTAAATACGCTTGATCATGTACGTGATGCCGGAATTAATGTCTGTAGTGGCGGTATTGTCGGCTTGGGCGAAGGCGTACAAGACCGAGTCGGTTTGTTGTTTGAACTAGCGACTATGCCGATTCACCCGGGTTCGGTGCCCATAAATATGCTGGTTCCTATTGAAGGCACACCACTGGCCGATGTTGAAAAACTGGATGTGATTGACTGGATTCGTACTATTGCGGTAGCACGGATTATTATGCCGAAGAGTTATATCCGCTTGTCGGCAGGTCGTGAATCTCTCTCTGACTCTGATCAGGCACTGGCATTTATGGCTGGAGCTAACTCATTATTTTCAGGTGATAAATTGCTTACTGCCCCGAACAGTGGTGAAGGTAAAGACAAAGCCTTGTTTGCTAAATTAGGCTTAAAAGCTGAAGCTGCCAAGAAAACAGCTAAAGAATTGGCTGTAGATGCGATGCAACCTGCTTAATTAATCGTGTAACAAACAGGGATCATTTCAACTTGAATTGGTCCCTTTTTTATTGGAACAGACAAAAATGAAGATACTGATGATTACGGGTTGGGGGCTAGGAACAGCGGTCTTAACCCCGTTTGTAGAACAGTTGCGGCAGCAGCATCAAGTTGAAGTATGGGATATTTTTGATCCTAACGTGGAAAGTCTTTTGGCCGAAAAAGTCAGGCAGGCGAGTTCGTTTGATGTCTTGATGGGATGGTCTTTGGGTGGACAGTTGGCACTTTTGCTGGCTAATGAAATCCAGCAACAACTGAAAATTGCCAAGCCAGTGATTTGCTGTATGTCAAATCCCTGTTTCGTGGCTAATGAAGCATGGCCACAGGCGATGCCAGTTGAACAATATACACAATTTAAATCTTCCATACTGGCTGATCCAAAACGCGGGATGCAGCGCTTCTGTACCTTGGTCACTTTAGCTGGTGCAGCAGCGCGTGAACGTGCAAAATTATTGCACCAACAGTTAAATAGTATTGATTTAAACTATCAGATTAAGCATCTTTATCTCTTGCATCAATTAAATCTGGTGGATATCCTAAAAAATCATTCAGTCAAGATGCTATTTATATTTTCCGAGAACGATATGTTGGTTCCTTGCAAAATTAGTCAAGAATCCGTGTTTTTAACAACCCAAAATCTGAATTTGGTAAAAATACAGGGCACACACGATGCCATCCTTTTTGATTCCAAGTTACTCGTTGAGCCAATTTTAAAATTTTTAGCCGATCTGGCTTAAGCACAAAGAGATTAGTAGCTCCTGACATTTCATTTTCAGGTTTAACGCGCTAAGATCAGTTTTAGTTTTAATAATTAGGGTGAATTCTGTGCAGGACGTTTTTGATCAACAGCATATTTGGCATCCTTATACCTCTATGACACAACCTTTGCCATGTTACAAAGTTAAAGCTGCACATGGTGCAGTCATTGAACTTGAAGATGGTACCCAGCTGATTGATGGCATGTCGTCCTGGTGGTGCACAATTCACGGTTATAATCATTCAGAACTCAATCAGGCTGTAACAAAACAATTAGAGTCGATGTCACATATCATGTTTGGTGGTTTGACTCATCAGCCTGCGATTGATGTGTCTAAACTGCTACTCGAGATCACGGCGCCTGAACTGGATAAAATTTTCTTTGCTGATTCCGGCTCGGTCGCGGTTGAAGTAGCGTTGAAAATGGCTGTGCAATATTGGCATGCGCGTCAGCAACCGCAAAAAACTAACTTTGTTACCACACGCTCTGGCTATCATGGCGACACCTGGAATGCCATGTCGGTTTGTGATCCTGTAACTGGTATGCATCAAATTTTTGGTTCGAGTTTGCCGAACCGTTTATTTGTTCCGGCACCTCAAAGCCGTTTTGATGGGGCATGGCAACCCGAAGATATACAGCCACTTGAGCGCCTGCTGGTACAGCAGCATCAACAGATTGCTGCCATGATCATCGAGCCGATTGTGCAAGGTGCAGGGGGGATGCGTTTCTATCATCCAGAATATTTAAAGCAAGCTAAGTTGTTGTGTGAAAAGTACGATGTACTGCTGATTTTAGATGAAATTGCCACCGGTTTTGGCCGCACTGGAAAACTATTTGCTTATGAACACGCTCAGGTCACACCAGACATTATGTGTATCGGTAAGGCATTGACTGGTGGTTATATGACCCTGTCAGCGACCTTAACCACTCGCCATGTAGCAGAGACGATTTCAAGTGGTGAAGCGGGTGTGTTTATGCATGGCCCAACTTTTATGGCTAATCCGTTGGCCTGCGCGGTCGCATTGAAAAGTACCCAGCTGTTACTGGCTCAAGACTGGCAGACGCGTATTCAACAGATTGAAAGTACACTAGAACAATATTTACTGGATTTAAAATCCTTGGCACAAGTCAAAGATGTGCGTGTCCTCGGCGCAATTGGCGTGGTTGAGCTACATCGAACTGTTGATTTGGCTCGTTTTCAGGCTGAATGTGTATGCCGTGGCGTCTGGATTCGTCCTTTTGGCCGTCTGGTCTATGTCATGCCGCCATATGTAATTTCAACACAGCAACTTGAAACTTTATTAAAGCATATGCGGGAGATGATTCAGCAGATAGAGACAGTAGCATGAACCATCTTGAGCATTTCCAGCAGCAGCTAGATGACTTGAAACAGCAAGGGCAATATCGCCAGTTTAAGTCCAATATTTCTAGCCAGCCACGATTGCAACTCAATGGTCAAGAGATGCTGAATTTGGCATCCAACGACTATTTAGGTCTGGCATCCAACTTAACGCTACGTGAGGAATTTTTTGACCTCACGCCGATGTCTGAGCGACATATGAGTTCAAGCTCTTCACGTTTACTGACGGGAAACTTTCCCAATTTTGAACAACTTGAAGCACAGATGTCACAGGCTTTTGGAAGTTCAGTACTGCTGTTTAATAGTGGTTATCACATGAATATCGGGATTCTTCCTGCGCTCAGTAATGCTAAAACCATGATCATTGCTGACAAACTAGTACATGCCAGTATTATCGACGGGATTCGTTTATCCAAAGCTGGCTATGTGCGTTACCGCCATAATGACCTGCAGCATTTGACTCAGTTTTTAGAAAAATATCAGTCAGATGAATCTATCCAGCGCATCATTGTGGTAACTGAATCAATTTTCAGTATGGATGGGGATGAAACAGATTTAGCTGCTTTGGTGGCATTAAAACAGCAGTTTGCAAAAGTCATGCTCTATGTCGATGAGGCACATGCAATTGGTGTGCGCGGTGAACGTGGATTGGGCTGCGCAGAACAGTATCAAGTATTGGACCAGATTGATTTCCTGGTCGGTACCTTTGGCAAGGCTTTGGCTTCAGTTGGTGGTTATCTGGTCTGTGCGCCAGTGATTCGTGACTATCTGATTAATAGCATGCGACCTTTAATTTTTAGTACCGCCCAGCCGCCACTATGTATGGCCTGGACTAGATTTATTTTTCAGAAGGTACAGCAGCTTCAGGCGGGACGAGTACATTTGGCAGCATTGGCTGTACGCTGTCAGCAGGGCATTCAAGACTTGGGATATCACTGTCCGTCAACCTCGCAAATTGTGCCGGTACTGATTGGTGAGGCAAAACGCACCATTCAGGCGGCTGAAATTATGCAACAGCAGGGATTTTATGTGCTACCAGTACGTCCGCCAACGGTTCCTGCCAACACCTCCAGACTCAGAATCTGCCTGAATCAGAACATTTCTGCGGATGAGCTGGACGCATGTCTGCAGGTGCTGAGGAATTTGCCGCGATGAACAGCAAACAGATTGCCCAGCGTTTTGCTCAGGCAAATCTCAGTTATGAGCAGCATGCGCTGGTACAAAGTGCCGTAGCGGCAGAGTTGATGCAGTTCATGCAGCAGCATGTAGCACAACCACATTTGCAACGGGTATTGGAAATTGGCTGCGGTTCAGGGTTTTTTACCCGGCTTTTTATGCAGTATTACAGCTTTGATCATTTATTTTTAAATGATCTATATGCCGAAGTGAAGCAGCATTTCCCGGAAGATGATCGGCTTTTGTGGGGGATTGGTAATATTGAAACCTTGCCACTGCCGCAGTCTCTGGACATGGTGCTGTCGTGTTCTGCATTGCAATGGATCTCGGATTTAAAAGCATTGTTGCTCAACATTGCGCAGGCCTTAAATCCCTCTGGGCATCTGTGTTTTGCCAGTTATACGGACAATAATTTAAAGGAAATTAAGGCACTGACCGGACAAGGCCTGGATTATCTGTCTTTAGCGGAGGTCTGTGAACTGCTTGAATCCTTAGGCTTTGACATTCTGCTGCAGACAGAAGAACAGATGACCTTGCATTTTGAGCATCCGAAACAGGTGTTACAGCATATCAAAGCCACTGGTGTACAGGCGACGGCACAGGGGTTTCGGTGGACAAAATCGTCCTTACAGGATTTTTATACCGGCTATCAACAATTCCAAGACCCTGAAAGCAAACAGTATGCACTGACCTATCATCCGGTTTATGTCATTGCACGGAAGACAGCATGAGCGCACAGATTTATTTTGTCAGCGGCATTGATACCGCAATTGGTAAAACCTTTACTACTGGTTTTCTGGCCAAAAATTGGAATGAGCAGGGCATTCGTACCATAACCCAAAAGCTGATCCAGACCGGAAATGTCGATATATCAGAAGATATCGAACAGCATCGTGCAATTATGGGTTGTGGATTGTTACAGGAAGACCAGCAAAAACTGACCATGCCGGAAATTTTTACGTATCCGGCTTCACCGCATCTTGCTGCGCGACTGGATGGGCGAGCCATTAACTTTGAACAGATTCATCAGGCTACCGAACAGCTGGCTGCGGCCTACGACTGTATTTTGCTGGAAGGTGCCGGTGGTCTGATGGTGCCCTTAACCGAAGAGTTCCTGACTATTGATTATATTCAGACACATAATTATCCGGTGATTCTCGTCACTTCAGGGCGTTTAGGCAGTATTAATCATACCTTACTGAGTCTTGAGTTGTTAAAACTCCGCGGGGTTCAATTATATGCCATTGCTTTTAATCATGCAGATAACTCCAAAGATCCCTTGATCGCTGAAGATACCATTGCTTATTTAAAACAGTATTTGCAGCGTGATTTTGCTGATACGACATGGGTTGATATTCCAGCTTTAAATTTAGCCCTGTCTTCTCATAAGTAAGTGATCCGCTTGCAGCGAGGCTGATGTGAATGCTTAAATATTGAGGTTGCGCCACTGTAAATTGAATCTGATAGCCATATTTGTTTAACACCATTTTCATCAAATATAAGTCTAGCCCATGCCCATTTTGCTAGGGAGATTTATGCCAGAAACGCTGTCCCAATTATGCATATCTTCAACCTTTGATTATCATTATGAATGATCAGCACACATGCAGCATAGCAATTGAAATGGTGTTTGCCTGTGCATGCAATAGAGCATTGTTAAGTAGGTTTTTAAAGACGGTATCTAGTTCAAAATCGGGTAGGGCAACTCGGGTCAGGCTCGGTCAGTCAATTGTTAAACTGGGTTCAATTTCCGGATAAAGCGACTGTAAATCGGCAATCACCTGAGTCAGGAGCCGTGGAATTTCAATACTGTACTAGATATCACTCAGTACTTGATCGGTAGATGAAAGTGCTAGAAGCTGTTCCAGTAGCTGGGTACATCGGCGGATACCAAGGTGTACCTGCTGCAAGCTCTGTTGCAATTTGGGCGAGCTTGCCTGTTGTTCTGCTATCAGTTGTGCAAGCTGAATATGAGTTTTGATCGCGGTTAAAGGACTACGCAATTCATGGGCGGCGTATGAACTAAATACTTTTTCATTTTCCGGATTTTGATGCAGTTTATGTATTAAGTGCTTAGAGTTTTGAGCAAAGGACTGTACCTTGGAAGGCATTACTTTGGCATCTAAGGTTTTTAAATAGTGAGTAGCATCATTCACTGATAAATTTGGCTGACTTAAAAGGTTGAAACTTCATCTAAGGCTTTAAGCTCTCGACGAATAATCAAAACGATTAAGTCTATACATAGCAATAAAGACAAAATTATTGGTATTAATACCGATTATAAAATCTTTTTGAGCAATTATCCACGTAGGAACATCCGCTCTGCTACCACCACTTGAATATCCTCACGACGTAACACATAACTGAGCCTCACCTTGTTGCTTTGTACTAAAGCCAACTACTTGGTGGCTTAAATCTTTCGGTGCACCTCGGGTTTTTGCTACCACATGCTGAACGACACTGACGTCAGAGCCAAATAAAGACACTTTATAGGCAATCAACTGCTCTTGATTGGTGGAATGAAGTTGTTGGGCTAGTACATTTTCATCCAAGTTTTGCATCGGCAGTTGTTGAGTCAATCGAGCGACCATTGGATGGCTGAATCAAACCAAATTGATGTATTTCCTTGACTGAGCAAGGCTTTATTGTAGGTAGATCAACTGGTTGTACGATAGATCTTGGGTGCAGACCTCTTCATTTAGAAATTATATTCCCCAAGAAGCTTTCAGTGGTAGGTTTGTGCAACAAAGCCTCTTGCAAATAAAGGCTATCAAGGGATTTATACATTGTATCCAAATAGTTTATGGCCATTAAAAGCAAAAAAGCACTAAAAACCAGATCTCGAGCTAAAACTTTATAACCAAGAAATCAATAAAAGAAGAATTGGGATTGAACAGGTATTTGGAACTTTGAAAACCTTCAAAATCCTTGCCGAGCGATATCGCAACCCTGGCAAAAGACTAGGATTAAGATTTAATTTAATTGTGGGAATCTATAATTTTGAGCTGAGTAAAAAGTGAATTATGAAAGAAATCTAATATATAAAATTTTAAGAGATTATAAAAATTGGTCATACCAAAAAATAAATTAAATCTTTTATATTGTGTTTTTGGGCTAATATTACTAATATCGCCAATACAAAATGCACATTTTATCTCTTAAACACTAAATTGGTCATACCAATTTAGTGTTTAAGTACAATAAACTGTTCAATCTAGTAGTTAAGCATTTCAAGGAGTAGACAATGCTTCAACAGTGGCAACAAATTTATGATCCTATAGGCAATATCTGGATTTCGAGTGCTATTGCGCTAGTTCCAATTATTTTCTTTTTTTTAGCGTTAGCTATTTTTCGCATGAAGGGTAGTGTAGCCGCTACAATTACCGTTTTTTTAGCCTTTCTGGTCTCATTATTTTTATACAAAATGCCAATTGGAATGGCATTAGCATCAATGGTCTATGGATTCTTCTACGGCCTGTGGCCAATTGCATGGATTATTATCGGTGCAGTTTTTATATATAAGATTTCAGTAAAAACAGGACAGTTTGATGTTATTCGTTCGTCTATTCTGTCAATTACAGAAGATCAACGTCTGCAAATGCTATTAGTTGGGTTTGCTTTTGGTACGTTTTTAGAAGGTGCGGCAGGTTTTGGTGCGCCCGTCGCAATTACTGCGGCACTGTTGGTGGGACTCGGCTTTAAGCCTTTATATGCGGCTGGGCTATGCCTGATAGTTAATACTGCACCTGTTGCTTTTGGTGCAATGGGAATTCCGATCATTGTCGCTGGGCAGGTTTCAGGTGTTGACACCATGGAAATCAGTCAAATGGTTGGTCGTCAGTTACCCTTTATGGTGCCAATTGTATTGATCTGGATCATGGCAATCATGGATGGTTGGCGTGGGGTTAAAGAAACTTGGCCTGCTATTTTAGTTGCCAGCTTATCTTTTTCTTTAGCGCAATATCTAACATCAAATTTTGTTGGGCCTGAGTTACCCGATATCACTGCTGCAATTGCATCATTAATCAGTTTAACTATCTTACTTAAGTATTGGAAACCAAAACATATTTTTCTTTTTGAGGACAAAAATATACAGGTAGATGAAACTATTATCAAGCAAGCTCGTAAACAATATAGTGTGGCACAGATAGCCAAAGCCTGGTCTCCATTTCTGATACTTACAGCAATGGTGACGATCTGGAGCATCAAACCTTTTAAAGATTTATTTGTTAAGGACGGCCCATTAAGTGATTTAGTAGTTTCAATTAAAGTGCCGTATTTGCATCAATTGATTCAAAAGCTACCACCTGTCGTGCCTGAAATTAAAGATTATGATGCGATTTATAAGTTTGATTGGTTATCAGCAACGGGTACGGCGATTATATTGGCGGCATTGATCACGATTATTTATTTAAACATGAAACCTAAAGAGGCAGTTTCGACATTCTTTGAAACCGTGAATGAACTAAAAACCCCAATTTATTCGATTGGTATGGTACTGGCTTTTGCGTTCATTGCAAACTATTCAGGTCTGTCAGCAACGCTTGCTTTAGCACTGGCACATACGGGTCAGGCTTTCACCTTCTTCTCACCATTCTTGGGTTGGGTTGGAGTGTTTCTTACAGGTTCAGATACTTCAGCTAACGCATTGTTTTCAGCGTTACAAGCAACTACAGCACAGCAAATCGGTGTGCCTGAAGTCTTGTTAGTTGCTGCCAATACCAGTGGTGGAGTAACAGGTAAGATGATTTCCCCTCAATCAATCGCGATTGCTTGTGCAGCAGTGGGTTTAGTTGGTAAAGAATCTGATTTATTTAGATTTACAGTAAAACACAGCATTATCTTTACGGTGATGATTGGTATTATTGTGACCTTACAAGCTTATGTTTTCCCGTGGATGATTCCGTAAACGGGTCAAGGAAAAAAATGAAAGTCTCCGACAAAGTGGTACAGCGTTTACGTCTGTTGATTGAAAAAAATAATGTGCAAGTCGGAGAGCGATTGCCTGCTGAACGCCAACTCTGTGAACAGTTAGGTGTGTCTCGTAGCTCTTTACGTGAGGCGATTCAACAACTGATTACCGCAGGGATTATTCAGAGCAAAGCGGGTGCAGGCACCTATTTAAAGCAGTTGCCTGCACATTGGTCACAGTATCAAATCGTTGAGCCATTATCCGGTTTGATGGATCAGGATCCTGAATATCGTTTTGATGTACAAGAAGCTCGTATGGTGCTTGAAGGTGGTACAGCATGGTATGCCGCACAACGTGCCACACCCAGTGATTTGATCAATATTCGTCAATGTTTTGAGCAGATTAGCCATTTTCAGGCTTTAGGTGATGATGCCCACGCAGCAATAGCGGATGCGAATTTTCATCTGGCGATTGCAGAAGCATCCCACAATCTAGTGCTGATCCAAATGATGCGTAGTTTGTTTGATTTATTGCAAGACAACGTGATGTTAGGGCGACGTAAAGTTTACACCACACCACAACATTTTGAACAATTGCATGACCAGCATTTTGAGGTGATGGACGCAATTGAACGTCAAGACTCAGAGACTGCACGTAAGGCAGCTTGTGGGCATATTGAATTTGTTGTTCAACGCGTACGTATGATCGATGAAGAAGAAGCTCGTCGTCAACGTTCGAGTCGATTAAATAGGACATAAGTTATGATTATTTCTTCTGCAAATGACTATCGTGAAGCTGCGAAACGTCGTTTACCGCCATTTTTATTTGAATACATCGATGGTGGTGCCTATGCGGAATATACTTTAAAGCGTAATGTAGACGATTTATCAAAAATCGCTTTACGTCAACGTGTGTTAAATGACATGTCTGAGCTGAGCTTAGAAACGCAATTGTTTGGTGAAAATTTGGCGTTGCCAGTGGCATTGTCACCTGTAGGTCTAACGGGTATGTATGCGCGTCGTGGTGAAGTTCAAGCCGCGGTTGCCGCAGATAAAAAGGGCATTCCATTTACCTTATCAACAGTTTCAGTTTGTCCAATTGAAGAAGTGGCACCTGCGATTCAACGTCCGATGTGGTTTCAACTGTATGTACTACGTGACCGTGGTTTTATGAAAAATGCCTTGGAACGTGCTAAAGCCGCAGGCTGTTCTACCTTAGTATTCACAGTCGATATGCCTGTTCCAGGTGCGCGTTATCGTGATGCACATTCAGGAATGAGTGGTAAAAATGCTGCAATACGTCGTTATATGCAATCGTGTATGCACCCACACTGGGCTTGGAATGTCGGTTTATTGGGTCGTCCGCATGATTTGGGTAACATTTCGAAATATTTAGGTAAGCCGACAGGTCTGGAAGATTATATCGGTTGGCTGGGAAATAACTTTGACCCTTCAATTTCTTGGAAAGATCTTGAGTGGATTCGTGATTATTGGGAGGGTCCCATGGTTATTAAGGGGATTTTAGATCCTGAGGATGCCAAGGATGCGGTACGTTTCGGAGCAGATGGAATTGTGGTCTCCAATCACGGTGGTCGTCAGCTTGATGGTGTTTTGTCTTCTGCTCGTGCGCTTCCTTCAATTGCAAGTGCGGTCAAAGGTGACATCAAAATTTTAGCAGATTCAGGGATTCGTAACGGTCTTGATGTGGTACGTATGTTGGCTATGGGTGCAGATATTTGCATGCTTGGTCGTGCATTTGTATACGCACTTGGTGCTGCCGGCGGTTCTGGGGTAAGTAATTTACTAGATTTGATTGAGAAAGAAATGCGTGTGGCAATGACATTGACTGGTGCAAGAACCATTGCAGATATTACATCGGATTGCCTGGTCAAGCTAGAGAAAGAGTAAGCGATTTAATTACTCACATTACTAAGGCTTTGCCAACTTTCCTTTGAAAAAAGAGATTTTTATCTGAATAATTTGGGTAAACAAAGCTTCCTTTTGAAAAAAACCAACCTTGGCAAGAGTCACCGACATAAAATACACTAAATAACATAATTGGTACGTTAATAAACTCTATATATAACAGTTATATAGAGTTTTTATTTTGTGTGACGTAATTTAAGGTGGGGTCGGATACTTTGATTTTTGGTCACTAATTTATTGTGATAATCAACAATAATAACCAACATACATATGCTTAATCTAAGGGTATTTTACTGACTGGTATAATTTTATGATGAGAGGGGTGTTGCCTGAGGTTACGGTTTCTGTTTGGCCTTTTGGCGTAAGACGTACAAATATAAGCTTTCTACTTTTTCACGTGCCCATGGTGTGGTACGCAAGAATCGTAATGATGATCATGAAGATAAAATCAAAAAATACAGATTTTTGTGTAAATCCTGAGTAGAATTCGACTTATTTTTTCTGCAGTAAAAAAGCATCTTCTCACTATGCTGCTTTGCAAGGACGTTTTATGCTCGCGCTAGATATACAACATGTTCGAATGAAACAACACGCCACTGATAAGGCACAAGCGTTGCAATGTCTAGTCGATATCTTGGTCGAAGACCAATTGGTTACACCTGATTATATTCATGGGTTGACCGTGCGCGAACAACAAAGTGCAACGTATTTAGGGCAAGGAATTGCCATTCCGCATGGGACGCCTCAGTCTCGCCAATGTATTTTAAAAACTGGTATTCGTCTGGCACACTTTCCTGAAGGAGTTGTTTGGGACGGTGAAAATAAAATTTATTTAGCAGTGGTGATTGCTGCGAAATCAGATGAGCATTTGCAAGTCTTACAAATTTTGACGCGAGCTTTAATTAATGATGTCGCTGATCAAGTGAAACAGGCTCAATCTGCAGAGCAAATTATTTCATTATTACAAGCCCAACCCGCATCTTTGGCATTGCATGAAAATTTAATCGCCACCCAAGTTCCCGCACTTGATGTAGAAGATTTAATTTGGCAGGCAACACAGTTGCTGAAACAGCAAAAAATGGTGGAGTGTGGTTTTCTGTCGGGTTTAAATCTAAACAGCATGATTCATTTAGGGGAGGCGGTCTGGTCGATCACTTCTAACCAGCATGTTTTGAGCCCAGCTGTAAGTTTGGTAAAAGCGGAACAGGTTTTAAGCCATCAGCAGGAAATGCTCAAGACTTTGGTGTGTATTGCCAGTAATGAGCAACTGGATATGCAACGGTTTCAACGGTTAATGGATATTTTGTTTGATACTGAACAAGTTCATACCCTCAACCAAGAGCAAGATAGTCACCAATTGGCGCAGTTAATTGGTGCTGAACTGATTCCTGATTGGCCATCTCGTCGTATTGTCTTAGCTAACGCTCATGGTCTACATGCGCGTCCCGCGACACACTTGGTCAATATGACCAAGAAATTTGCAGGGGATATTCTCGTTGCTGTAGATGAGGGGGCTTACGTTTCGGCAAAAAGTTTAACCAAATTATTAGCCATGGGATGCCGTCGTGGTCAAACTCTGACTTTTATTGCACAACCTGATACCGATGCTGTAGCAGGCTTAGAACAGATTATTGATGCAGTTCAACAGGGCTTAGGAGAAGAGGTTGAAGCTGTTGACCTTGTATCTCATCAGCATAGCAGTAGTGACCCAGTCGTAAATACTTTGGAATTAATGCCTTTTGAATCACATGGCGATACGGGTAGCTGCGGTATTGCTGCATCAACTGGCCTTGCTTTTGGTCCTGCACATGTGGTGAAGCCACGTGAATTTAGTTATGAACGTCGCGGACAGAGCTTTAAAGCTGAGAATGAAAAGCTTGAAATTGCGCTTCATCAGGTGAAAAATAGCTTACGTCAATTCATTGCACATACTGAATCTACTGCCATTAAACAGATATTCATGGCACATTTGGAAATGCTGGATGATCCAGACCTCCTCCAAAGTGTACAACGCGGTTTAAAACAAGGGTTGTCTGCTGCTGCAGCTTGGCATGATCATATTGAAGTAGCTGCTACCGCACAGGCTGCACTTAGCGATCGTTTACTGGCAGAGCGTGCGGCTGATTTAAGGGATATTGGTGAGCGTGTTTTGGCTGCTTTGTGTGGTGTGGCCGATGTCACAGAACCCGAGCAACCTTATATTTTAATTATGCATGATGTTGGTCCGAGTGATGTAGCGCGTCTGAATAAAGATCGTGTTGCAGGCATTTTGACCGCGGTTGGTGGAGCGAGTGCCCATAGCGCCATTGTGGCACGTGCTCTGGCTATTCCAGCAGTCGTAGGTGCAGGTGTAGCTGTTTTAAATATTGAGAACCATGCCACCGTGCTAATTAATGGGGATACTGGGGAGTATGTGGTCTCACCCGAGCAAAATCAGATTGATCATGCCATTGCAGAGCGCCAACGCCAGCGTGAGTTGCGAGAACAAGCGGAACAGCATTGTTTAGAACCTGCCATCACACTGGATCAACATCAAGTTGAAATCGCAGCCAATATTGGCAAAGTGGGCGCTACGATACAGGCTGTGGCCGATGGGGCAGAAGCAATTGGTTTGCTACGCACAGAATTGGTCTTTATGTCACACAGCAGTGCGCCTGATGAGGCTACACAGGAAGCCGATTATCGGGTGGTGTTAGATGCTTTGGCAGGTCGTCCATTGGTGGTACGTACACTTGATGTGGGCGGGGACAAACCTTTGCCGTATTTGCCTATTGAAAAGGAAGAAAATCCATTCTTGGGCTTACGTGGTATTCGTCTGACTTTACGTAAGCCAGAGTTGTTACGTCAGCAATTGGTTGCTTTACTTAAAGCAGCGGATAATCGCCCATTAAGAATTATGTTTCCGATGATTGGGCGGGTTGAAGAATGGCGAGCAGCAAAAGCAATTTTGGATGAGGTTCGCATACAGCATCCATGTGAAAACTTACAAGTCGGTATTATGATTGAGGTTCCTGCGGCAGCATTGTTGGCTCCAATTCTTGCTCAAGAAGTTGATTTTTTTAGTATTGGAACCAATGACTTGACTCAATATACTCTGGCGATTGACCGTGGTCATCCACTGTTGTCTGCTGAAGCTGATGGCTTACATCCGAGTATTTTGCTATTGATTGATCAAACTGTTCGGGCAGCACATCAGCATGGTAAATGGGTGGGCATTTGTGGTGAATTGGCTGCTGATCCAAAAGCTGTGCCTGTATTGATAGGCTTGGGCGTGGATGAGTTGAGTATGTCGAGTACCAGTATTCCATTGGTGAAGGCGCAAATTCGTGGTTTGAACTATATAAATTGCAAACAGGTCGCACAGCAAGCCTTAAGTTGTGACAGTGCGTCTGCCGTACGTGCATTGGTGGAGTAATTACGAATGGCTAAGATATTAAGCATTACTCTGAATCCTGCAATTGACCTCACCGTGCAATTGGATCAACTAAAAGTTGGCGAGGTCAATCGTCAGTTAACGGCCCAAAGCCATGCAGCAGGTAAAGGCTTAAACGTGGCACAGGTCCTTAAGGATTTGGGACATGAACTGATTGTGAGTGGCTTTTTGGGGCAAGAAAACCGTCAAATTTTTGACCATCATATCCAGCAAGAGCAATTTGATAACCAATTTATTTATGTTGCAGGTGAAACACGACAAAACATTAAAGTTGCAGAAGCTTCTGGTCAGATGACTGACATCAATGGCAAGGGCTTTTTTGTAGATACCTCAGCAAAACAACAACTATGTGAACGTTTATCTCAACTGATTTTAGAGGTTGATGTGATTGTGATTGCTGGCAGTTTGCCACAAGGGTTTTCTGCAGAAGAGCTTTCGACACTGATTTTATGGTTACAGTCTGCGGGTAAAAAAGTCGCAGTAGATACCAGTGGTGTTGCGTTGAAAGCAGCAATTGCTGCCCATCCTTGGTTGATTAAGCCTAATACAGATGAGTTGACGGAAACCTACCATTTGCCAGCAGAAACGTTTGCAGAACAGCAGCATCTTTTTGCCAGTTTAAATAGTCAGATCGAACATATTGTGGTCTCGATGGGTGAAAACGGGGTGAACTGGCTTCACCGCACGCAACCCCTGCATGCTACTGCACCGAAGGTCACCGTCCAAAGTACGGTGGGTGCGGGAGATTCCTTGCTGGCAGGTATGATTCATGGCTTGTTGAGTTCAACTTCCCCAGAAGAAACATTGAAAACAGCAACCGCAATTGCGAGTAATGCTGTGACCCAAATTGGGTTTGCCCTTCCAGACTTTGCTGTTATTGAAGATTTGAAATCGCAAATCTCAGTCCAATCATTGAGTTAATACGATGCCAGAGATAAAACATATTTTATTTGTGCCACATAGTCCCGAGCAGCCGATTAATGCAGTGATTTTGTCCAAAAAACTGTCCAAAGCAGCGACAGCACTTGGTATTTCCAATCATGTGGCGACATCAGTCGAGCATCTCGATTTATCAAATGTTATTGATACGGTTGTTTTTGTAGGACAGAAGTCGGCAGAAGCGGATCAACTGCGTGACAAGGTTGTGAAAGTCATTGGTTTGAATAACGCACAACACGATGCGATCATGCTTTTGCAACAAGTTCTTGAGCATTCAGATGTTTTAGATGAAACTATTGCAGCCAATGTAGGGGTTACACGGTTTGTCGCCATTACAGCATGTCCAACTGGTGTTGCGCATACGTTTATGGCGGCCGAAGCCTTACAACAAGGTGCAGTAAAGTACGGTTATCAGATTGATGTTGAAACCCAAGGATCGGTTGGGGCTAAAAATGTTTTATCGGCAGAAAGTATTGCCAAAGCAGATGTCGTGATCTTAGCAACGGATATTGAGGTCAATACAGATCGCTTTGTAGGCAAACGTGTATATCGCTGCAGTACAGGATTTGCTCTTAAGCAAACGGATAAGACTTTTGCAAATGCAATTGCTGAAGCCAAAGTGCTTGAAACGGGTAAGCAAACAGCCACTAAGACAGAAAATGAAAACAAAGAAAAAACTGGAATTTATAAACACCTTTTAACAGGGGTGTCTTTCATGCTGCCGATGGTGGTGGCGGGCGGTTTGATCATTGCCATCTCGTTTATGTTTGGCCTCAACCCTGTTGAAGGAAGCTTTGCCGCATCCTTAAAGCAAATAGGTGCTGCAGCATTTACTCTTATGGTACCTATGCTGGCAGGTTACATTGCTTATTCTATTGCGGATCGTCCGGGTTTAACTCCAGGTTTGATTGGCGGTTTACTTGCAACACAATTAGAGGCAGGCTTTCTCGGTGGATTAGTTGCAGGTTTTATTGCAGGTTATATTGCGTTATTTTTATCGAAACAGCTTAAACTCCCAAGTAGCCTAGAAGCATTAAAACCAATTTTGATTATTCCACTATTAGCGAGTTTAGCTGTTGGTTTAATCATGATTTATGTGGTTGGACAGCCTGTTGCACAATTGTTTGAATTACTCACACACTTCCTTGCCAATATGGGGACGACCAATGCCATGATCATGGGGATTATCCTTGGGAGTATGATGTGTATTGATGTTGGGGGGCCAATAAATAAAGCGGCTTATGCCTTTACGGTGGGCTTACTTACGTCACAAACATACGGACCGATGGCGATTACCATGGCTGCGGGTATGGTACCGCCATTGGGTATGGCAATTGCAACTTTTCTGGCAAAGCATAAATTTGCCAAACCTGAGCAAGATGCAGGGAAGGCTGCTGTAGTTCTGGGCCTATGTTTCATTTCGGAAGGGGCTATTCCGTTTGCTGCCAAAGACCCGATTCGAGTGCTTCCATGCGCGATCGCAGGTGGTGCTGTAACTGGGGCTTTGGTTGCATTATTTAAATGTGAACTAGTCACTCCTCATGGCGGTGTAATGGTACTGATCATTCCGAATGCGATGAATTATCCATTAAAATATTTATTGGCGATTGCGATTGGAAGTGTGGTGACTGGTGTAGCTTATGCCGTGATAAAACAACGGTTAGAGTAAGCCCTTCATAGAAGCTTTGTGAAGGCTATTTAGTGCAATAAATGAATATTATGCTCAATCCTATTTTGGATCAGTTGGAGAGTCTCTGCTTGAATTTGTCCAGGTAATAGGTCATGAGCGATATTGCTGAATCGGATTGCAACCTTACAAATCGAGCCAATAATTTCATCGACTTCTTGGACACAAAGTTCCGCTTCCTGAGTACCAAGTTTCACAAGAGCTTGTCGAGGAATATTCAGTGCCTCACCCATGATATCCATTTGATGTGCAGGAAAGTTCTAAACCTTTACTGATCGCTTCTGCACTGTATTCAAAGGCGATTAATGGCCGACCTGTGATTGCGGTTGAGGAGACCAATGTACCCCAAAGCCAATATTCACCCCATCCATTGTAGTAAACATTAAGTTTTTGAGCATGGATTTATTTCCTTTTGATACGTTGGCGAGCACTACTGTTCTGAAATGACAGCTTTGTCCGTTATAATTGTATAAACATTTTTGGTTTCTGGTAATTATGTCCTCATTGATCAATTTTCTATCTCGCTTTAGTACTGCAACTCTTCAGCGCAGTCTGAGCTATGCTAAACACATTGATAGAGAAACAATTGAGTTCTTTGAAGAAAATGATGATGTCACGATGTATGCTCAAATTGAAGGGACAGATTATTACGATACCGCGATTACCTATAATCTTAAAAAAGACCGTTTAATCGATGACGACTGCACTTGTCCGGTTGGATATAACTGTAAACATGCTGCTGCTTTAGCGCGATTATTCTTTCAAGAATATCGTCAGGAATTTCAACAGCGTTATGCTGAATCTCAATCCTCGCAGGGAATCGCAAAACGCCAACGGGGGGATGATCAGGCGCAGCGCTGGTTGAATGATTTTAAACGGTATTTACAACAGACTGAACCAGAGCAATCTGTCAAAACAAACAATTATTTAATTTACCTGCTAGATCAGTCTGTCAGCTTAAAGAAATTGACAGTTGATGTTCAGAAGGCCAGACGCAATAAAAACGGCTCAATTGCGGGGGAAAGTTATTATACCCAATATGAAAATATCACCAGAAAGCATCTGACTTTACCTGAACAAAAACGACAATTATTTAACCAGATTTATTATTATGCCAAAATAAACAGTGACGAACGCTTTTATCAAAGCAATCTTGATATCTCCAGAATTTTATTGGAACATTTCAAATCTTTTATTCAAAGTGGCGATGTGTACTGGCAAAAAAAGAGCCATACTGCACTTCAATGGTCAGAACAAGGCTATCACATCGAACTGATCTGGCAACAAGGTGTAAACAAACAGACAGAGCATTTAAACATTGAATTGGTCAATGGTGATATTCGACTCGATTTGAAATCAAATCCACATATTCAGATTCTCGCGAGCCATCCCCCATGTTATGTGGATATTCAACAGAACACGGTGGGCCAGTTATATGGTGAATATACGGCAAATCTTCTGTACCATTTTTTACAGATGCCTGATCTTCCATCTATGCTCTTGCCAGAGTTTGAGAAACTGACTCATCAATATTCAGACGTGAAAAATCTGCCTCAGCCCGAGTCTATTCAGCATATTGATGTCCTTGAGGGAAGTCCCCAGCCAATTTTACGCTTCGGTGTTTTAGATAAATTTGATTGGAAATGGGAAGAGTCTGTTTGTGCCGAAATTGAATTCTCCTATGTAGGCGGACGAATAAAAGCAGGTACATCAGGTGACAGTTTTATTGGTGAGCAGCATGGCAAAATGGTGCGACAGCTTCGGGACTTAGTTCAGGAACAACAGTCAATCCAGCGTTTACAGCTATTGGTCGAATCACTGAAGTGGGTGAAAGATCTTAATTATTACCAGCAATTAAAACTGGATAAACAACGTCTTGATTCTATGGTTTTTGCGTTCTATGGAGACTGGATCAAACAGCTGATGCCCATCAATCAAATTGAATTGATTGGATGGCAGATAGAGCATCTGGAACACAGCCCATTTAAGCTGCAATATGTTGAAAATTTAAATATTTCCATCACTGAATCTGAAAGCCAACAAGACTGGTTCAATATCGGGGCGACCGTTCAGGACAGTGCAGGCAATAGCTATGATTTACTCGATGCACTTGTGGCTTTGGTGAAAGAACAGCCTGATTTACTTGATCCACGGATTTTTGGTCATCTGAATGACAGTCAAATTTTCACCCTGAAAACTGCAGCGGATCAACCAGATTTGGCTTTATCCGCAAAGGACATTAAGCCGGTATTGTTGCATCTGCAGAGCATTTTACAGCAAGAAGAGCGTAGCATAGATCGCTATGATGCGAGTCAACTATTAGAATTACAGCATCATCTGGGGATGGTGTGGCAGGTCAGTAATCGCCTGCAGCAATTTGCGCAGAAATTCAAACAAGGCTATCAGCAACAACTGCCGACACCACAAGATTTTCAGGGGGAATTACGTCCATACCAGCAGCAGGGCCTAGGCTGGTTACAGTTTTTAAGGGAAACCCAGCATGGCGGGATTCTGGCGGATGATATGGGTTTGGGTAAAACAGCACAAACTTTAGCCCACTTACTCATGGAAAAGCAGGCTGGTCATTTGCAGGACAGACCCGCCTTAATTGTTGCACCCACATCGCTGATGCATAACTGGTTCAAAGAAGCGGAAAAATTTACCCCTGAGCTCAAGGTACTGCTGCTACAAGGCCCCGACCGCCATCAGTATTTTGAGCAGATTTCACACTATGACATTGTGTTAACCACCTACCCGCTCTTGGCGAGAGATGAAGAGCAACTGAAGCAATATGAATATCATCAACTCATTCTGGATGAAGCGCAGAATATTAAAAATCCGCGTGCCAAAGCTGCACAGGTAGTACGGCAATTAACAGCGCGACATCGTCTATGTCTAACTGGTACACCTATGGAAAATCATTTGGGTGAGCTGTGGGCACTATTTTATTTTCTAATGCCAGGATTTTTATATTCACAAGAAATCTTTAATAAAAAGTACCGCTATCCTATTGAAAAACGCGGCGATCAGCAGTTAAGGCAAAAGTTGGTAAACCGCATTAAACCCTTTATTTTACGTCGCTTGAAAACTGACGTTGCCAAGGAATTGCCTGAAAAAACCACGATTGAAGTCAATATTGACATGAATGAGCAGCAATCCAAGCTATATGAGGCTGTTCGCGCCACGATGCAGGCAAATATTCAGAAAATTGTGGCAGAAAAAGGCTTTAAGCGTAGTCAAATCCAAATTTTAGATGCCTTGCTGAAGCTGCGTCAGGTCTGTTGTCATCCTAGCTTGCTGAAACTGGATTCAGTTAAAACCGGGCAGGCGTATTCTGCCAAACTTGAACAGTTGATGGATATGGTTGTTCCAATGGTGGAAGAGGGACGAAAAATTCTTATTTTCTCTCAGTTTACCTCAATGTTGGAACTGATTGAACAACAGCTCTATCACGCAGAAATTGGCTATGTGAAGCTGACTGGAAAGACCAAAAAGCGAGATGAAGTCATTACAGCATTTCAGTCTGGACAAGTGCCGGTATTTTTAATCAGTCTGAAAGCAGGAGGGGTCGGTCTGAATCTAACTGCCGCAGATACGGTCATTCACTATGATCCATGGTGGAACCCTGCTGCTGAAGATCAAGCTTCAGATCGTGCATGGCGGATTGGACAGGACAAGCCGGTATTTGTGTATAAGCTGATTACCAATAAAAGCATAGAAGAAAAAATTATTGCCTTGCAGCAGAATAAAACAGAACTGGCACAGTCTATTCTAAGCACAGATCATGAGGGAGAAGCGAAACTGACGGAAAATGATGTGATGAAATTGTTTGAGAAATTTTAGCTTGGTTACAGGTTTCCTCTAATCATCTGTAAGTATCTGAAAGTCTGGATGCAATTTTTTCCAATGTTCTCTTAATTTTTCTTTATGAACAGAAATCATAGGTAAGTCTAGTAATAGCGCTGGCCATACTGACCGTGCTTTGTCCATAATGGCGTGAAGTTGTTTTTCAATAACACGCCATGGAACACCGACTTTTTCAGCCCATTGTTCAAAGTGTTTCATCTCAGCTAAATACCAATCTTTATTTTTGGCAAGATTCAATGCGAAATGAAGCTCATTTTCAATATATACACTAGTCATCAATATATCGTATGCGGGAGATAATCTTGGTGTTCTTTTGTCCTGATAAATCATACTCCAGTTTTTTAAGTGTGCATCTCCATTGGCGAGCAAAATGTTGACAAGTAAGCGGCTGGCAAATTGCTGAATATCAAGAATTTTGTTATCTGAAAATTGATAAATGATCTTTCCTATCTGCTCATAATTTGTGGTGCTGTATTTCTGCTGTGGATATGCACCGAAGATCTGAGCAAAGTCTTCGATGTGAATAAGCTCTGTAGTATCAGCAGTACTCTGTCTATCAAATCTTTTGATTGCGAAAGCATATTGCTCTTGGGGTAAATTTAATGGTGGAAGGTCTTGTAAAAGGGCCATATCCACCAAGCGAATCTCAGGGACATCTATTCCGACCGTTTTGGCAAGGCTCATCATAGAATATTCATTTAGCGGAACAAAAGCATGTCTGGAAGAAGGAGTTTTGATAATCCAGTCCCCGAGTAGAGACGATTCCGTTGCCTGGACTAGTGTAAAACGCCCATCTTTGGCTTTCATGGAAAACTTCATTTGGACGCCGGCCAAGGAAAACTTATTATCTGTTCGAATCTCTTGCTTTAAGATCTGATCTGGATTAGAGATCTGCAGTTTGAATTTTATTTCATCTGGAATTTCTTCTGGATCTAATGGAGTCGCAATGAGTGCTCCAGGTAAATCATGACCTAAAGCTGCCAATAACTGAAATTCATTGTCTATATGTACTTTGAGGCTTTGTGCAATCAGTTCGCGTAATGCACCTTCTGGTAGCAAGTTTGATAGCAAGGGATGTAAACGCTGATGTGTAACATAGGTCTTTTCTAAAATTTTATCCACTTGAGGATACAAGGGGGAAGTCAGCAGGCTCAAGGTCGGGCGTTGCTGATCAGAGCGGAAAGAATCTGTAAAAACCAGAATATTTTTTCCGCTCTGAAATCCTGCCAAGTATCCAACGATACCGTGATGTAATGTTAATTTCAGGACGGCAACAGTATTCATGGTTCCTCTCCTCCGAGAAGACCCTTCCATGGGTTAGTCATTAAGTCATCCTGATCTTCAATAGTGACTTTAATTTCATCATTCAATAATTGTCTGATCAAATGAACCTTATCATCAGGGATGAGCATCAGTTGAGCATTTAATCCTGCCGCTATAATTTCTAAGGTCTCTAATCGAGGGTTGCCCTGACTTTCCAGTTTTTGGTACTGCTGTCTTGAAATGCCTGTACGGGATTGCATATCAACTTGCTTTAAGCCCAATTGGGTTCGTCTTTTTTTGATTTGCTGAAGTAAAGACTTATTCATTGTAGATGCATTTATTGCTTTTAGGTTCTGTAAGAAACATATTAGTTTCTTTTTTTTTGAAAAGCAATTTATGACTTTATCATTTCGATCGGCTTTGTTGCACAAAGATTTGAAATGCAAAGCGCCCCTAATTGAGCCAAATTTAAGGCGTAACTTGGGTAAGTGGTCGACCTAATTCCGTAAATCTGTTAAGGACTGCTACACGTGCATGGATCTCATTCACTTGGCTATCAAAACTCCTTGCACTGATTTTATCTCCTAATAATTTGATGCAATGCATCTTAGTTTCAACCAAACTTCGCCGATGATAGCCTGACCATTTTTTCCATAGTGTCCTGCCTAAACGCTTAACTGTTCGAAGTAATTCATTTCGCTCTAGCGAGCTACTCTTTGTATCTTTCCATGGTTTCGCATTTTTTCTAGGTGGAATCACCGCATGCCCTTGCCGATCTGCAATGAACCGTACCGGGTTTGTCGGAGACTTTTATTTAAGTTAGGCCACCTGACCTAACGGGTTAATCTTATAATCGTACATTGCTTCAAGCTCAAAAGACGACACATAACTCAGCGCATCAAGCACCATATCTGTATTCTTACCACGCCATACACCTTGTATTTCAAGATTTTGCATCAATCGAGAACTGTATAGCGCGCAATAACATAACTTCTCGTTGCAGTTGTTGCCAGACTTTACGAACGCCATACCGGCCCGAACTTTCTTTCCAAATTCGTTTGATTTGCTTAGCATGATGAAAATCATGTAGATCTCGTTTTGCTCGATGTTCCCTTGCGAAGCGATGCGCTTCTCATCGCAGGAAAGTTGGTCTCTGACAAACCCGGTACGGTTCAAGTTGCAAAAAACATTACCAATTTCAGATAAAGATTTTAGATAGCCGCTTAGCTTACTGAATAACTAAAAATCCTCAGCATCTTTAATTTATTAAGATGAGTATTTCTCATCTTAAGCTGAATTTATATCGTTTTACTCATGTTATGATTCACGCTTAAATACAGCCATACAGAAATTTAGCTTTTTATAAAAATTTAGGGTGGCCTATCTCCATGAGTACAGCATTTCAATGTTCAATTAAACGTATCCGTTTTGATGAGAACTATACGCCTGCAAACAACACACGTTTAACCACCAACTTTGCTAATTTGGCACGTGGCGAAAGCCGCCAAGAAAACCTTGCTCGTACCCTTGCAATGATCAACAATCGTTTCAATAGCTTGGCCACCGTGGACAATCCAAAAGGTGATCGCTATTCACTTGAAATCGATATCATCTCGGCTGAAATTGATATCGAAGGCAATGGTCAAACCTTTCCATTTATTGAAACTTTAAAAAGTACCATCCTTGACCACCACACCAATGAGCGTATTGAAGGCATGATCGGCAATAGCTTCTCATCTTATGTGCGTGATTACGACTTCAGCGTGGTATTGCCACAATTGGGTTGTGGTGTAGGTGAAAAACCTGAAGATTTTGGCAATCTACATGGCAAGCTTTATCAACATTTAGTCAATTCAGATGTATTTAAAGCAGAATTTAAAAAACAACCTGTCATTTGCTTAAGCGTTTCAACCTCTAAAACGTATTTCCGTACAGCCAACGTACATCCTATTTTGGGTGTGGAATACAAAAATGATGAATATTCACGTACCGATGAATATTTTGCAAAAATGGGTTTACGTGTACGCTACTTTAAACCAGAAGGTGGTAATGCACCATTAGCATTCTATTTCGCTGGCGATTTGGTCCGTGATTACACTGATTTTGAATTGATCAGTGCTATTGCGACCATGGAAAGTTTCCAAAAAATTTATCGTCCTGAAATTTACAACACCAACTCTCCGGCAGGTGTGGAGTATCAACCAAGCTTGAGCTATGGCGATTACTCACTGACACGTATCGTTTATGACCGTGTTGAACGTGGTGAGTTAGCGGTTAAGCAAGGTAAATGGACAGAAGAAAACTTCATTAAGCCTTATCAAGACATTTTAAATGAATGGGCTGCAAATTTCGAAGTCGAAACAGCTGCTTAATCCATTAAATTGATAAACAGATTTACGAATTTAGACAAAGAAGATTAGACATGGCGCTTACACAACCGAAACTTTTACTCCCAACTTCAACTGCGGGTAGCTTGCCAAAACCGTCTTGGTTAGCTGAACCTGAAAAATTATGGTCTGCATGGAAGCTTGAAGGCGAAGAATTATTAGAAGCTAAACGTGATGCTTTGAAATTATCATTACATGAGCAAGTCACTGCAGGTATCGATATCGTGAGTGATGGTGAGCAAACCCGTCAGCACTTTGTAACCACGTTTATTGAACATCTTGAAGGTGTAGATTTCGAAAAGCGTGAAACCATGCGTATTCGTAATCGTTATGATGCAAGTGTACCTTCAGTTGTGGGTGAAGTTTCTCGTAAAAAAGCAGTGTTTGTAGACGATGCGAAATTTTTACGCAGCCAAACCAGTCAGCCAATTAAATGGGCGTTGCCTGGTCCAATGACCATGATTGATACACTTTTTGACGGACACTACAAGAGCCGTGAAAAACTGGCTTGGGAATTTGCCAAAATTTTGAACCAAGAAGCTTTAGAACTTGAAGCAGCAGGCGTAGACATTATCCAATTTGATGAACCTGCGTTTAACGTATTCTTTGATGAAGTGAATGACTGGGGTGTACCAACCTTAGAACGTGCACTTGAAGGTCTAAAATGTGAAACTGCAGTTCATATTTGCTATGGTTACGGCATTAAAGCCAATACAGATTGGAAACAAACTTTAGGTAATGAATGGCGTCAATACGAAGAGTCATTCCCGAAACTACAACAATCTAAGCTCGATATTATTTCACTTGAATGCCAAAACTCACGTGTACCAATGGATTTGATTGAATTGATCCGTGGTAAGAAAGTGATGGTGGGTGCCATTGATGTAGCAACTAGCAAAGTTGAAACTGCAGAAGAAGTGGCGAATACCTTACGTAAAGCACTTCAATTTGTTGATGCAGATAAACTCTATCCTTCAACCAACTGTGGTATGACACCACTTTCTCGCCAAGTTGCACGTGGCAAGCTTGAGGCTTTAAGCGCAGGTGCTGCCATTGTTCGTAAAGAGCTAGAAGCTTAATCAAACGTAGTCTCGTGCGAAGCAGGGGCAAATTATTGCAAGATGATTTGTTCTACTTAAAGCACGAGCACGTGATATGTACATTTGAGATGAAAGAGATGATTGAAGCAACAGACTTTAGAAATGCAATGTCTTTACTCACCACAGCAGTGAATGTTATTACGACTGCGAGTAAAGCAGGTATGCATGGATTTACTGCATCTGCCGTATGTAGCGTGACGGATACACCGCCAACGTTATTGGTCTGTATGAATCAATCCTCCCGTTCACATGCCCATTTTGTTGAAAATAAAGTCTTGGCTGTAAACGTACTAAGTACTCAGCATGAACAGCTTTCAAATGCTTTTGCTTCAAGTAAATTCAGTTCTGAAGAGCGTTTCAACTTAGGTGAGTGGAGTGCGTTGGAAACTGGTTCACCTATTTTGCAAGATGCCTTGGTCAGTTTTGACTGTGAAATTCAGGACATTCAGCAAGTGGGTACACACAGTATTTTCATGTGTCGTGTGCTTCAAGTTCAACAAAGCGATCAAGAAGAAAGCCTGGTGTATTTTAACCGTGCTTATCATCAAGTGGGTCAGTTGGAACACGCTTAATTCAACGCCTTAATCCTTTCATTTTTTAAAGTTAGTCTATTGTGGAACTTATAACCTTTTTAGTCATCGGTGCTTTTGCTGGTTTTGCAGCAGGGCTGTTTGGTGTCGGCGGTGGTACGATTATTGTGCCACTGCTTTTTATTGTCTTTACTCAAATGGGTTATGACCCCGATGTGGTTATGCACCTCGCATTAGGCACATCTTTAGCAACCATTGTTGTTACTTCGATTAGCTCATTGATGGCGCATCATAAAAATGGGGCTGTGATTTGGTCGGTATTTAAAAATCTAGCACCACCCATGGCGATTGGTTGCTTTTTTGGGGCGGGTATTGCAGGTTTGATATCAGGATTACATCTACAAATCATTGTTGGCTTATTTCTGATTTGGGTTGCCTATACCATGTTTACAGGTGCCAAAAAAGTAATTGATCCAACGAAAACTTTACCTTCATCAGGTCAACAAATTGCTGCTGGTAGTGTGATTGGAGTTGCATCAGCAATCTTTGGGATTGGTGGCGGTAGCCTGACGGTTCCGTACCTGAATCGCTATGGTGTGGTCATGCAGAAGGCGGTTGGAACATCTGCGGCATGTGGACTCCCCATTGCTGTTGCTGGTGCATTAGGTTTTATTATTTTTGGTATAAATGCTGAGATTAATGTACCTAATACCATTGGTTATGTGCATATTTATGCATTTATTGGCATTAGCATCATGAGTTTCATTACGGCTAAGTTTGGTGCGAAGGCGGCACATGCTTTATCACCAGCAATGTTAAAGAAATGCTTTGCAGTTTTATTGGTCATTGTAGCAAGCTTCTTCCTTGTGAAGGGATTAATTTAATATTGGACTTCGCATAAGAGATTTTATGCTAAATGTAATTTTAAAGACTTATTTCATGACTATATTTATTTACTAAATTTAACCAGGCTTTTGTTGCATGAGAGATCTCTAATCCTTTATGCCAAGCCATATGTAATTGCCAGGTCATATCATCACTATTGAAGTATATTTTTTTTAAGTTACTAAATTTTCTACAGTAAATTTCTGGAAGAATAGCTATGCCCATATTTGCCTCTACCATTTTTACTATGAAATCCCATTGGCTACTTTTACAGACAATATTAGGTTCAAATCCTGCTTTTTGAGCTTCACTTAATATGATGGGGGTTAAACTGAAATCATCTGTATAAAATATAAAATTCTCATTTTTTAAATCATCAAAATTAATTTTCTCGTATTTCGTTAAATGTGAATCTTGTTTTGCTAATAAGCATAAAGGGGAATTTAATATTTTTATTGAGTACAGATCACTATGTGGATTTCCTAAAACTATTCCTACATCAATTTTTTTATTCACTAAGGCTTCTTCTATTTTTAACGAGCCTACTTCCAAAAAATTCAGCTTAATTTCAGGATAATTTCTATGATATCGCGCAATCAAACGATGCATTAAAATTGCACCTAATGGAGGTAAACCTAGACTCAATTCTCCTGCTTTGAGAGATCTTATATTTTGAATACTGTCTAGCATATCCTCATGTTGCTGCAATATAGATAGTGCATGTTTATAAACATGTTCCCCTATAAAGGTCAGTTTAACGTGACGTTTCCTATACCCAGTGATGAATAATTTTTCACCAATTTGTTGTTCTAATTGTTGTATAGATTTACTTATCGTTGGTTGTGTATAGCAGAGTTGTTCAGCGGCTGCTGAAAAACTACCTGATTTAACTACTTGTACAAAAATTCTAAGAAGCTTCAATTCCAAAATCAAAATATTCCTATTATGAATAATATTTATAGAATTATTCATAATAGGAAAATAATTAAAAGAATACAATTATATTTATTTAGGAAGACTTAGCTATGTGGAAATTCACACGATTCTTTTTACAATTGTCCTTGATAATGATTTTTTGGGGGTTAGGAGGGGGTATACAACATCTTTTTCATCTTAAAATTAGCGGTGATATTATAGGGTTAATATTATTACTATTTTTCTTATTAACCGGTTTTCTAAGGCTACAATCAGTTGAAATTGCCGGAAAATTTTTAATTCAGCACCTAGTACTATTTTTTATCCCTTGTGTAGTTGGATTGATCCAATTTAAAGAGCTATTTATTTTCTATGGATTTCAGGTAATTATTACTGTAGTTCTTAGTACTATCTGTGTCCTTATTAGCACTGCATATAGTGTTTATTGGGGGATTAGACTAGAAGGTCAATTTGCTAAGGAAAAAAACGAATGTTAAGTATAATTTTTTTATTACTTACGGTATTTGGCTACATTGTTTTCCTACGCATTTACCATAAATTTCCTAATATGTTATTAGCACCAGGTATCGCAGTACCACTCATCCTAATTATATTATTGTACGTGCTACAGGTTAAATACCAGCAATATATGCAATTTAACCAAGGTCTAGTTTGGATGATCGGACCAACTACTGTAGCTTTTGCTCTCCCTATTTATGAATATAAACATATTCTTACTAAACATTTTATTTCTATTAGCTTAGGGATTGTATTTGGTATGTTAAGTGGTGTGTTGAGTTCATACGCCTTAGCTCAGTATTTTTCTTTAGATAGAACACTAACACTTAGTTTAATGACCCGTTCTATTTCAACTCCATTTGCAATGGAACTCGCAAATCAAATTAATGGATCGATTGAGTTATCTATTTTATTTACTATGCTGACTGGAATTGCAGCAGTTTTAGTAGCTAATTTAGTTTTTGGACTTATTAACTTAAAGAATAATGTCGCACAAGGTGCAGCACTAGGAAATGCAGGTCATGGTTTTGGAACAGTAAAAGCTTTTTTGCGTCATACAGATGAAGGAGTAGCAGCATGTTTATGCATGATCTTATCTGGAATTTTAATGGTATTTGTTGGTCCCTATTTGATATTGATGCTGATTTAAGGCCTAGCTATAGAGATTAAGCAGTATAGAGAGTTATAGATTTCTCAGAAATAAGAAGTATTAAATATTTATAAAATTGACATAATTATATTAAGTAAATTCTAAAGCATGGCTTTCAGCCATGCTTTTCTTTATCAAAAAAGTATAGCTGAATGATTACGAGCCAAATCGCATACAATACCTATCATTAAACTTAATGCAATAATTAAATGATAGTAATAGACCTCTTGCGAAAGTCGTTATTACAAGTTCATTCGGTTTACCAGTGCAGCGATTAAGTTAGCCACTGATGTATCTGGCTGCTGGCATTGCTGAATAAGTTGATGTTTAAATTCAGCCGTGAAGGTTCGACGGGGCTTTTTTAGCATTGGTGTGCTGTCTATAACTGTCTTTAAATCCATAAATAGGTGTCCACTTAAAGTTTAGTGGACACTATCGTGGTATTCATGAGTGAGAAAAAGTGGGGCTCAGCGGACGCTTACTTTCATCTTGAGAGAGTTGGGTGTATTTCTTCATTGCGTGCTTTCCAATTGCGAGTTGAAAAAGTCTAATGATTCTACGAATACACCTAACTTTTTCACCTAACTACAAATGTGTCGCACTTGTGATTTGAATCCGCTATTTTCAAAATCTGTCTTTCAGCTCGTTATGCAACAAAGCCGAACCGAATTAAAAATAGGAATGTGCTTCAGCTGATGCTTGCTCATTTCTTTATTTTTAGTAATTGAGGTGAACATACTGTCAGTACATGGTAGTTATAAGTAACGTGTAACTTTGTTTGCACAAAGATTTGAGTTCTGCCAAGTGATGGATTGATTTGTACTTAAAATTTTAAGCTTATCCACTTGCTTTGCAAGCCACTACACTTTATTTACAATCCTATGTTGTGGAAGTAAGGGATCTTGTACTCGCCCAGTATGTTCAACTTGATTATATCTAAAGGACTATTAGGCTTCAATCAAATCAATTTTCCAATTATTCGACTGAATTAACACATTTAAATCACGTAATTTAAGACTAATATCATCAGCTTGTTTTTGTAATGATGAAACTGGAATAACTTTATGCCACTTTATTTCCCGCGTACTATAACGATCAGATTCACGAGATGTATTACTTATTGCTGCAGTTAGGGTTTTGTGCTGTTCTACAAATTCATCACGCAAAGACAATAAAGCAAGTAGAGAACGACCATCATTTAATTTTGTTAAAGCATTAGTTTCATGAATTGCATAACTTAATTTTTGAAATTCTTGAATTAAAGAAAATACTTGTTTTAATAGTTCATTAGGATCTTCAGATGGTTTATCACCATCTTGTACCAATACATTTGCATTGATACGTTGTTTTAGTGAAATAATTTTTTTTTGTTGATCACTTCGAAGTAAGAGAGCTTCTGCTAATTTCATTTTTCACCTATTAACCAATTAGAATTAAGTTTTAAGCAGCTAAGTAATTTCACAAATACTATATCCTCATTCTTTAAAGATCAAAACAATTGATTTTTTATAATTTTCAGAGGTAGAAGTCTTATATTTTGTCATTAGTCGAAGCTCAGAATTAAGCTAAAGGCCTTTTTCAGATGCAGAATCCTTTATCTGATCCTAGACAGTATTGTGGACAGTCGATCCCTCTAAATTCTTACAATATTTTTGTTCAAAGGCTTCAGGACTTAACCAGCCATTTGCAGAATGTCTTCTGATTCGATTGTAATAAATCTCGATATAGTCAAACAAGACAGCATTCGCTTCTTTTCGAGTGGCAAACACACGCCATGGATTACATGACCTTTCAATGTATGAAAGAAGCTTTCAGTCACTGCATTGTCCCAACATGAGCAGTGTACTGCGCAAGACTGCGTGACATACTTTGAATACAGTTATTCGTCAATAATAGTGCTCTAAAAGCACGACTACAGTACTGACTGCCTTGGTCAGAATGAACCATAACTCCTGTTGAATAAGCTTTTCATGCGCCAAGGTTGGTCCGAAACCATGCAGTTGATCAGAAACAATATTGAGGCACTTGAGTCTGAGTTCTTCAGAAAGCCTGGAATTGCTGGTTTGGCCACGACCCGTATGGGCTAATGCAGCTGGACCTTGAACTTTGTATTTCTGCAGTAAGCGTCTGACCTGACATTCTGAAATATGAAGTAGAAGTAGCTGAGCAGCCTGGGATTGAGTTATGCGTTGATCGCAGATTTCCTGCAAGACCGACAATCGTTTAAGTTCTTTATCCGACATAGACACCAACATATCAAACCGTCCGCTTCAATAATCGCAAAAGTGCATATTCTAAAAGCGGACATTTTTACTTTGGAGAAACCGGACATTTCTATTTTGGGCTTACAGACTGATTTCGTATAACGTGTATTATGTTAATTTTAGGGAAATTTAATAAATAGAAGACTTTCATTATGAATTCCATCAGAACTTTTATTATTTTAATACATTTCACTGCTATATGTGGATGTACTGACTCTTCAGAACCTAGGTCTAAATCTTTATCAGAAAAATCGGATATCGAATATTATAAAGATATATCAAAATCAGGGGATTTAGTGACTTGGGGGATTTCATCGGATTTAATTATAAAAACAGTTGTAGGTGATAAAAAGAATATTGAGCAAGGCATAGTTTTAAGTAATCCTTTTCTTGGGCAGTTTTCTATTAACTTCATTCCTACAGTAGAAATACTAAATGACGATGATAAAATTGAGAACGTTGCCGATTTTCAAAAGCCTATGCAATTTAATCTACTTTTGAATAATGCTAAGAATATAAAAATTAATAACTTTTATGATAGGAGTTATCAAGATCAAGTAAAAGTACATCTACAAAATTTCAGTACACTTGATCCCATATCTTTTAAATATAAACGAACACCAAGAGAATGGATAAACTATTTAACATCACATAAATTTGTAAAATATGAAGATTCATTTAAAAAATTTGATTTAGAATGCTATTCAATAAATTTGGATTCTGATATTTCTTATCATTGTTTAGGTCATGCATCAGATCCATACCATTCTGAATTTTTAATGAAAATTACTCGTAATCTTACAGACCAAATCGTAATAACCACAAAATCTGAAACACCTCTCTATCCTAACGTGAATATAGAATGGAGAATGCCTTATGAATTATTAAAAGATTGGAAAGCTGTAGATCGAAATATTTGGCGTTTATTAAAAGCTTGGAATGCTAATCAATAGAGTAACTATCGCAAAACTTCCACTAATTTTGAGTCTATTTAACATAATGGTTGTTATACGAAATGCGTTTGTTACTCACCATTCAAAATGTCTATATTCTCACCAATAAAAATGTCTAGTTTATGATGGTTTAAACATCATGGACTGGATATGAAATATAGATGCTGATCACTATGTCTGACAAAGAAATTCAACGTCTTGCTGTTCTGCAAGACGTTCGAGATCATCGTATTACACAAGTCCGTGCTGCTGAAATCCTGAATCTTTCCACCCGTCAAATTACCCGGTTATTGCAGAAGCTCAATCAAGATGGTGTTTCAGGCATGACGCATGCCAGTCGTGGTCAACCGGGCCATCATCGCCATGACGATTTATTAAAATCGCAATGTCTTTCCATTATTTCTGAACATCTGCTGGGCTTTGGACCTACCTTGGCGCATGAGAAGCTCAGCAGCATGTTTGACCTGAATATCCCGGTAGAAACGGTTCGGCGCTGGATGACTGCAAATGACCTTTGGATTCCGCGATCCAAGCGCCTGAAACGACCGTATCAGCCTCGTTACAACCGGGATTGCTTTGGTGAACTGATCCAAATTGATGGCTCACACCATGACTGGTTTGAAGGACGCGCTGCTAAATGCTGTCTGCTGGTGTTTATCGATGATGCTACAGGAAAATTGCAGCATTTACGCTTCTGTGAGTCAGAATCAACCTTTGACTATATGATTTCAACACGCTTATATATCGAACAGCACGGTAAGCCTTTAGCGTTTTACAGCGACAAACATTCAGTCTTTAGAGTGAATCAAAGCAGCAAGAAAGACACCAAAATTACCCAGTTTGGACGTGTACTCAGCACCCTGAATATCGATATCATCTTCGCTAATTCACCGCAGGCCAAAGGCCGTGTGGAACGGGCCAACAGAACCCTTCAGGACCGTCTGATCAAGGAGATGCGCCTGAAAGGCATCTGTTCGATTGAGCAAGCTAATGTCTGGCTACCCTGCTTCATTGAGCAGTTCAATCAGAAGTTCGCCAAGATGGCTTTTAATCCTAAGAATCTACATCGGCCTATCATGGAAACAGCCGAAGAGTTAGATGATATTTTTACTTGGCGTGAACCTCGCAGAGTCACGAATAGCCTGACGATTACTTATGATAAATGCGTCTATCTGCTGGAAAATAAAGAAGAAAACCAGATTCTCATGGGTAAATATATTGAATTTCTAGAATACCCAGACGGTACGGTCGCCATTGAATATCAGGGAAGAAAAATCAATTACAGCATCTTCGATAAATTAAGTCAGCTGAACCAGCGAGAGATTGTTGAGAATAAACGTTTGAGTTCAGTCTTGGCCCATATCCAGCAACAGCATGAAGAACTAGAACAGCAAAACAAACGAAGTCGTTCTCAATCTATGCCACGTAGACGAGCACAGAAAACAGCAATTCAACAACGAAATCTGAATCCTGTGCTTGACTTGGAAATGTCTGTATAGGACATTTCTATTTGGTTATTAGGTAGGACATTTCTACTTGGGAATAACAGCGTTATAATTCTCTTGAAAATTCAAAGCTGTAGTTCCTTTTTTGCCCAACCTCCCCAAGGTGGGCTTTTTTGTTGATTTTTATGTTCCACGATTAATATTTTTCCCATGTTTCACGATTTTGATTAGCTCCTCTGCTTAATCTATATTTAACTCCTTGCTTACTTTTTAAAGGAGGGAGAGGAATAGGAAAAAGTCTTCATTTAGTACCGGATGATATAAGTAACTGAACATATAGAGAATCCTAAAAATTACATTTGAGAATTAATATAATCTTTTAAATAGTCTTTTAAATGCTCAAGAAAATGTGCTACTCGAGGTGAATGCTCCAATCTGTCTGCATATACAGCGTAAATATCAGCAGGCGGAGTTTCATATTCTTTTAAGATTTGAATTAATCTTCCACTTTTTAAATACTTTAAGACATCCCATTCTGCCCTCATTAGTATTCCATGACCATCAAGAGCCCAGTCTAGTGTCACCTGCCCATCATTACTACTAAGTTTTCCACGAACTTTAACTGTTTCTTCCTTATCACCTTTAGAAAAACGCCAATTGGCATAAGCCCCATCATTTTGTCTCAATACTATACATTGATGAGTCGTAAGGTCTCGTGGATTTAAGGGAGTTCCAGCTGCATTTAAATAAAACGGTGAGGCACATACTAGCCTTTTATTTGCTGCGATTCGTTTTGCTATTAATCTTGAATCTGGGATTTGCCCAAAATGAATAGAAACATCAATAGTATCACTAGGGAGATGAACTGGACGATCTGTTAAATGCAGTTGTACCTCAATCTCAGGGAATTTTTTTATAAAAGATGAAACGGCTGCTGCTATATATTTACGACCGAAACCAAAAGGCGCATTTACTCGTAATAACCCTTTAGGTGAAGTACGGCTACTTGCAACCAGTTGTTCCATATCATTAATTTCTTTCAAGATACGCATAGCATTTTCATAATAAATTTCTCCTTCAGGCGTCAAACTTATACGTCTTGTGGTTCTGTTTAAGAGCCGAATACCCAAACGTTCTTCTAAATGACTGAGCCTACGTGAAACTGCAGGGGGTGTCAGATTTAGTTCTCTGGCTGTTGCCACTAAGCTACCTTGCTTTATTAGTAAACAAAAGAAAGCTAATTCATTATCTGTTTGCATGATTAGTAAAATTTTTGCAATAGTGTTTTAACTTTATATCGATTTATTCATTTTGCAAAGACTCTATTATTTTTTCAGACATTACTCCCTACATAAGCCAATGATTCAGGAAAGCTGAATTTATAAGCAAAAATTAGTTATATAAGGAATGTAACTAACTAGGGAGGAGAGCAGAGACATCAGGTTAATCAAGTACCACTGTATAGGAAACGGTTAACCGATAAATGTAAATATATGGAGATGCGGATGGATATGGAAATTGAAAAAAGGACGCTCAAGAAAATTACTTGGCGTATCGTTCCTTTCATCATGATTTTGTACTTAATTGCCTACATAGATCGAGTCAATATTGGCTTTGCTGCATTAACTATGAAAGAAGATTTAGGCTTTACAGCTTCAGTCTTAGGATTTGGTGCAGGAATTTTCTTTCTTGGTTATTTTTTATTTGAAGTACCTTCAAATGTCATTCTACACAAAGTTGGAGCACGTATCTGGATTGCTCGTGTAATGCTTACTTGGGGCTTAATAGCCGGTGGTATGGCCTTTGTTGATAGCACAACCAGTTTTTATGTCATGCGGTTTTTATTAGGGGTAGCAGAAGCCGGCTTTTTCCCTGGAATTATTCTCTATTTATCATACTGGTTCCCTGCCCGTCATCGAGCCGGCGTAATAGCTATGTTTATGGCTGCTGCCCCAATAGCTGTTGCTATTGGTTCACCTATTTCCGCTGCATTGCTCCAAATGGATGGTATTTGGGGATTCGCAGGTTGGCAATGGATGTTCGTAATTGAAGCTATACCTGCTGTTATCTTAGGTATTGTCGTATTTTTCTATATGACTGATAGACCAGAAAAAGCGAAATGGTTAAAAGAAGATGAACGTAACTGGCTCGTTAAAACAATGCAGGATGAAGATGTTGGAAAGAATAGTAATCAGCACCATAGCATTCTTCGTGGTCTGTTAAATCCTCGCGTTTTAGCATTAGCACTTGTGTATTTTGGCACCTCGGCTGGTCTATATACATTAAGTATTTGGGCCCCACAAATCATTAAAGACTTGGGTGTGTCATCTATGACAGTTGGCCTAGTAAATGCTATTCCACCAATTATTTCTGTAGTCGCAATGGTGCTTTGGTCTAGACATTCGGATCGAACAGGTGAGCGTACTTGGCATGTAGCTATAGCGTGCATGCTTGCAGCCGTGGGCTTAGTAATTGCTGCTGGCACTCATAATATGGTTGGTTTAATTGCAGCACTTACCATTATTAATGTTGGTATTAGCTGTTCTAAACCACCTCTTTGGAGCATGCCTACACTATTTTTATCGGGAACTGCTGCCGCTACAGGAATTGCAACAATTAACTCCATTGGAAATTTAGGCGGCTTTGCCGGACCTGTAATGATTGGCTGGATTAAAGATCAAACAGGGAGCTATGCAGGCGGTCTCTACTTTGTGGCTGGCTTACTCGTACTTTCTACCGTATTAACGTTAATTCTCAGCATGACGAACAAACCAAAAGTGAATGTGTCTAAGGTTTTAGAGAATTAATTTCAAACTATTCAGATGTTTAATGAGGAACACAACATGGATAAGAATATTGCAGTCGAGTCTCTGACTGATACCATGGCGAAATTTACTGCATATATTGGTAAGCGTTTACCAAAAGATGTTAAGCGTAAATTAATTGAGCTGCGGACCTTAGAAACAAATCCATTGGCAAAATCAATTTATGATTCAATGGATGAGAACCAAGAAGCTGCGGACCGACTAAACCGACCAAGTTGTCAAGATACTGGTGTCATCCAATATTTTGTTGAAGCAGGATCTAATTTTCCACTTTTAGGTGAATTACAAGACATCCTGAGAGAAGCAACTGAAGAGGCAACCCGTTCTGGTCCTTTACGACATAATGCTGTAGAAACTTTCGATGAAAAAAATACAGGAACTAATACCGGAACTCAAATTCCTTGGTTGGATTGGCGAATCGTACCTGATTCAGATACTTGTACGATAGACGTATACATGGCAGGCGGAGGATGTACTTTGCCAGGTGCGGCTAAAGTTCTAATGCCAGGCCAAGGTTATGAGGGCGTAGCTGAATTTGTTATGGATGTTATTACTGAACGCGGAGTCAATGCGTGTCCACCGCTTCTGGTGGGCGTAGGAGTTTCGACCTCTGTAGAAACAGCAGCTCGACTTTCAAAACTAGCAATTATGCGTCCTGTAGATTCTAAAAGCGACAATGCTCGAGCCGCGCTTATGGAAGATCTATTAGAACAAGGTTTGAATGAAATTGGGATTGGACCACAAGGGTTGACTGGAAATAATAGTGTTATGGGGGTGAATATTGAGTCCTCAGCGCGTCATCCATCAACTATCGGTGTTGCAGTAAATACAGGATGCTGGGCTCATCGACGCGGAAAAATCAAAATCAATCCAGATATGTCATACGAAATTTTATCTCACGAAGGAGTTGTACTGTGAAGAAAATTTTAACCACTCCACTCAGAGATGAAGACTTAGAAGATTTGAAAATTGGAGACGTTGTCTATTTGACGGGCCGTTTAGTTACATGTCGCGATGTTGCTCATCGTCGCTTAATTGAGCAAGGACGAGAACTGCCTGTCAACCTCGAAGGTGGTGCTATCTTCCACGCTGGTCCAATTGTCCGAAAAATAGAGGATGGGAAATATGAAATGGTTTCTATTGGTCCAACAACAAGTATGCGTATGGAAAAGTTTGAGCGTGAGTTTATCCAAAAAACAGGCGTAAAACTGATTGTTGGTAAAGGTGGCATGGGCCCAGAAACAGCTGCAGGCTGCAAAGAGCATAAAGCTGTACATGCTATTTTCCCAGGTGGTTGTGCAGTTTTAGCAGCCACTAAAGTTGAGGAAATCGAAGGGGCAGAGTGGTTGGATTTAGGCATGCCGGAAACACTTTGGATAAATCGAGTTAAAGTGTTTGGTCCTTTAATTATTTCAATTGATACTAAAGGAAATAATTTAATCCAACAAAATAAAGTTAATTTCCAAGAAAAGAAACAACCAGTACTTGATCGTATCAGTAAGCAATTAAGTTTTATTAAATAAGACTTTAATTAGAGATAACACACTCAGTTGGAGTGTGTTATCTGCAAATATCTTTCATAAAAATAATAATTCATGAACTCAATATGTAGCTATGTAGAGCTGAGTTTATAGAGTTTCAAAAACAGGATTTAAGATTTTAAATTTATTTGACGAGATGGACAATGGAAACAAATAGTTCTGTATTAACAAGGCCGTTATATATTCCGTATGCTGGAAATATGCTTTTGGAGCTTCCTTTATTAAATAAAGGCTCTGCTTTCACTCTTCACGAGCGTCGTAAATTTAACTTATTTGGCTTAATTCCTGATGCTATTGAAACCATTGATGAGCAAAGTCATCGCTCGTATCAACAGTATTCTACGTTCAACACAGAAATCAATAAGCATATCTATTTACGCAATATTCAAGACACGAATGAAACACTTTTTTATCACTTAATTGGTAATCATTTAACTGAAATGATGCCAATTATTTATACCCCAACAGTGGGTGAAGCCTGTCAGCGTTTTTCTGATATTTATCGTCGTCATCGTGGAATCTTCATTTCATATCCTGATCGTGATCGTGATCATATTGATGAAATCCTACACAACGTAAACCGTCGCAATGTTAAAATCATTGTGATTACGGATGGTGAGCGTATTCTTGGTCTAGGAGATCAAGGAATAGGTGGAATGGGCATACCGATAGGTAAACTATCATTGTATACAGCGTGCGGTGGAATCAGTCCTGCATATACACTACCAATTACACTTGATGTAGGAACTAATAATCAGCAATTAATTAATGATCCCCTATATATGGGATATCGGCAGCCACGTATTTCAGGTGAAGAATACTATAATTTTGTAGATAGGGTGATCCAAGCAATTCAGCGAAGATGGCCTAACGTATTAATTCAATTTGAGGATTTTGCACAAAAGAATGCAATGCCTCTTCTAGAAAAATATCGTGACAAGATTTGCTGTTTTAATGACGATATTCAAGGTACCGCTGCAGTAACAATAGGTAGTCTAATTGCGGCTTCACGTGCTACAAAAAAACAATTAAAAGATCAAATCATTGCATTCCTTGGAGCAGGATCGGCTGGCTGTGGTATAGCAGAACGAATTGTCTCTCAAATGGTGAGAGAGGGTTTAAGTGAAGCAGAAGCACGTAAACGTATATTCATGGTTGACCGCTATGGTTTAATTACAGAAAATCAGCCTAATCTCTTAGATTTTCAGTATAAACTTGTACAAAAACTGGATAATACTCCTCTTTGGGAAAATAAGAGTGATGCTATTTCTCTATTAGATATAGTAAAGCATGCGAAGCCGACAGTATTAATTGGTGTATCAGGGCAGCCAGGTCTCTTCACAAAAGATGTTATTGAAGCTTTAGTGGAGAATACTGAATATCCGATAGTATTCCCATTGTCTAATCCAACATGCCGAGCTGAAGCTGTACCTTCAGATATTATTGAATGGACCAAAGGTAAGGCACTTATTGCAACAGGAAGTCCATTTGCCCCTGTTCTATATCAAGACCGAATCTATAATATTTCACAATGTAATAATTCTTATATTTTCCCGGGTATAGGACTCGGCGTTATTGCTTCTGGAGCAAGAAGGGTGACAGAAAATATGCTAATGGCAGCAGCAAATGCTTTGGCTGACTGCTCACCAAAATTACAAAATCCAGAAGCGGATTTATTGCCTGATTTAAGTCAAATACAGCAGATTTCAAAAATTATTGCCTTGAAAGTTGCTCAAGCAGCAATGCATGATGAAATAGCATCGAAAATGAGCTTAATTGAGTTAGAACAAAAAATTGAAGATAACTTCTGGAAACCCGAGTATAGAACTTATAGTCGTATCGTTTAATTGATAAGAGTTAGTTGGTGAATATCAAGTTTATGAAATCATTTCTTATAAACTTTTTAGGAGATCTTCAGATCAGGAGCTGTTGGTGACATTGTAATATTGCTTAGAAAACAACCAGTAATAACTATTATTTTGGCATTCAGAAATATTCTGCGAATGATGAGTCAGCCTGAATGATGGAAAAGCGAAAGGAAATGCGTTGCTGTGTTTGATATTGACTATAAATTACTCACGATCTTTTATTATATCTATAAATTTAAGAGCGTATCACTGGCTGGCGAGCATCTGAATATGGGCCAGCCAACGGTAAGCAATCTGCTTAATAAAGTCCGTCAACATTATAATGACCCTTTGTTTTTGAGAATTGGCAATGAAATGCTGCCAACGGAATTGTCAAAACAGCTTTTTCCACTGGTAAGTGAAGCTCTAAGCAATGTCGAAGCAATTAATAATTTTAGTATTGATTTTGATCAAACAACTTCACAGCAACAGTTTACATTAGCTATGACTGATGTTTCGCACTTGGTATTTTTGCCTAAAATTTCTCAATATATTAAACAGCATGCCTCACGTATACGATTGAATGTACGACCAATTACATCAGAAACCAGTTATCAAATGGCCAATGGTGAAATTGATTTGGCATTTGGCTTTTTACCTAACCTAGAAAATGGTTTTTATCAGCAAAAACTATTTGAACAATATTATGTAGTTATTGCAGCAAAAGACCATCCACGTCTGACAGGCGATTGTTTAACGACTGAAGATTATTTACGCGAAACCCATATTGATATTGATGCAGGCATGGGGCATTACCATATTGAAAATGAATTGCTTAACTTAAATCTCAAGCGTGATATTCTGATGCGTTTGCCGAGTTATCTTGGGGTGGGTCTCGTAGTACAGGAAACAGATGCGATTGCTACAGTTCCTTATTATTTGAGCGAAGTATTGCTATCACGAGGCAACCTGAAGATTTTTGATGCACCGATTATTTTTCCGTCATATTCAGTCAAGCAATATTGGCACATGTCCTGTCATCATAAAATTAGTCATCAATGGCTACGCCATACCTTCTATGAAATTTTAAGAAAATAGCGAACAGATCATTATTTGCAAATTTTTCTTTTGAAAAGAGAAAAGCTACCTTAAAGGTGGCTATTCAGAAGCTGATTTTTTGGCACTGTTGCAAATAGAAATTTGAGTCGATGATATTCCTTTCAAAACGTGCTTAGAGACCGAAAACTCTATTCACTAGATACACTTCACCTTGAGGCTGACCATAATAAAATGACGAAGCTTGTCCTTTACGTAGTGCACGCATGACTTCAATGCCTTTAATTGTGGCATAAGCTGTCTTCATAGATTTGAATCCTAATGTGGCCCTGATGATCCGCTTTAACTTACCATGATCACATTCAATGACATTATTTTTATACTTAATCTGCCTGTGCTCAAGGTCTGGTGGACATTTACCTTCCCGTTTTAACCGTGATAAAGCACGTCCATATGTGGGCGCTTTATCCGTGTTGATCACTTGTGGAATTTGCCACTTCTTCACATTATTTAAAATTTTTCCAAGAAAACAATATGCTGATTTGGTATTACGTCTAGAAGAAAGATAAAAATCAATGGTATCGCCACGTTGATCGACTGCACGATACAGATAAGACCATCGTCCATTCACTTTTACATAGGTTTCATCAATATGCCACGAGCTCAGACCTGTAGGATTACGCCAATACCAGCGTAAACGTTTTTCTATTTCAGGAGCATAACGTTGAACCCAACGATAAATCGTCGTGTGATCAACATTCACACCACGTTCGGCCAGCATTTCCTGCAGTTCACGATAGCTAATACCATATTTACAATACCAGCGCACAGCCCAAAGAATGATTTCGCCCTGAAAATGCCGACCATGGAAAGGATTCATATACTGCACCTTTAGCTAAAACAGTCTTCAGCTTACCATTCGTGGTTATTTGCAACAGTGCCTAATTTTTCTTGTAGCCATATTTGGAGGCCAGCATTTCACTGACCAGATTCTTGCTCTGCAGATAAATCGTACCAGCGACAAAGCCCAAGTACTGCCCCTGGGCATCGAAGATCGGTTCAGAAATAATCACGATCAATTTTTTGGTTGAAGACCAGTACGGCGAAGAAATATAAGTTTGCTTGCGCTTGATCGACTCGGTAATACCGTGGGTTGTATAAATCTGTTTAGCATCAATATTTAAAGTGGTCGGGAAAAATGAAATGATGCGTCCTTCTCGGTCAGCCAGAAAAATACTGTTGAAATTACCGGATTGGCTTTTGAGACGTGCCGCTTCCGTGTTTCTCAAGCTTGTATTAGTAAAGTCTTTACCGAGTAACTTCGCACTAAAGCTTAAATTTTTTAAGATTTCTTCAAACTGGTAATTGGTATGCGCAGCAATTCTGGATGAATATTCCGCATTCAAGGCCAGAGAATTATCGATCAGGCGCTCTTTCACCGTATAGTTGACAAAAAATAAAGCAAAGACAAACAGACAGGTCACACTTAGAATCGTTAAAAGTAAAATCAAGCTGCGCAGATTTAAACGAGGCGCCAGTAAAACCTGTCTCAATAGCTCAATCCTAAGTGTTGATTTATGATACTTATATCATAAAAAACTGACATGAACTGCTTATTCCTCCCAATAACAGCATCATTAAAATAAGCAGAAATCGGTGGCCGTAAATACGGCTAGATCAATTGAAATTGCTGGCTCCCATTATTTGGACTGCTAAAGATGCCTGATGATCTTTTATCGAATAAAAAATACCCTGTTATCATTTTTTCATGGAGAAAGGCTAAAAAATCTTTGTTTTTGTGATATAAATCACATTATTTTACTTCCTTAAAAGATTGAATTCACTACAAATGGATTTGGATTCCCATGCAAACATACATTCCTTATCAGCTGCGGGTACAATTAAAACAAATTGATCCTATTCTTGATAAGCATTGGCAACAACAACTGCTGTCGATCCTCTCTGCAACACCGCAAGCGCTACATCAAAAAATAGAAGATCAGTACCTAAAACCCAAGAATATCTCGTGGAACTACCTGACCAAAGCCTTTGAGTTTACCGGCCATACCCGCCTGAAAGATCTGCAGCTCAATACGCAAAATCCTGAACTCGTGCAACTTGCACAGCGCATCAATAGCACTTTCAGCTTTCTGCAAGGCTATCAAAGTGACTTTCAGGTTGCAGACTACCTGGAAAGCATTGTCCGTGAAATTAATCAAATCGATCTGGACAATCCCGCCGATATTCAGGCACAACAACTGATCAAAAAAGCTTTTCTCTACGATGCTGCATTGATCATTCGAGAGTTAGATTTTTCTATTTCTGCCAATCACCGGCATTTGGATCTTGAACAAGTCCGAACGTTTATCTTTGAAGTCTTCATGAAAAGTGAAATTCTGGGCAGCTGGTTTGCCCATATTTTGCCGAGCGAATATGCCGAACAGGAACTGGCGATTTTTCAGGATTATTTTATTCCGCAGCAACAGGTTCGTGACTTTGAAATTATTGAAACCTTTCAATATTACTTTGTCCTGAACAGTTCTTATGACAGTTTAGTATCTGCCTATTCCATTCGTCGCTTTTTAACTGAAGAAAGCTTTGGTAAAGAAGATCGGTTCTATATTAGTGGTTTGGTGCTTGACCCGGAACAATTGGATCAAGCAGATTATGTTGAAAATTTTAAACAGCTGATGACACGAATTATTGGTATTCAACGTAAAATGAATCCACATATTGTGGAACTGGTTGAATCGCTGCATCAATATAATCAGCAGAATCTCATCCCAAGTTTAAAAGAAATTTTAAATATCCAAAGTTTTGCCATCGATCATCTGGTGAAAGAACATCTGGAAATTTTGGAGAAAGATTTATCCTTAAATATTCTCGAACCTTTTCTCAAAGGCTTGAAAAACAGTGTGCAGCATACTGATGAACTAGAATATTGCTATTTAAATATTTTAAGATTAATCAATGAGTTTCTGCATCAGCTGGAAATTTTATCGCAGCAACCGATGCTGCAGTTTAATCCGCATGCGCGTCTGTTCAAATATCGCTTAATTGCCTATTTAAAATTACTGGAACAACGTCGCACCCAAATCTTTGTGATTTTTCATGATGAGTTTCACTATCAGCAACAGGTGCGGGCCGTTTCAGCACCCACCCAGGAAATTAGAGAGCTTCTGAATGACGCGCTTGAACAAACTCGCCAGATCCAGCAGCAAATACGCCAGTTAGAACGTGAAATACAAAATACCGAAAATCGAGGTTTTCTTAAACGGCTGTTTAAAAAACCTGAAAATCATGAATTAAAGATCAATGAACTCAAAAAGAATCTGACTGAGGTTCGCGATCATTGCTATCTCAGAATGATTGCCATGCAAAAGCAGGCCACTCAGGAAAGTGTGTATCTGGAAGCCAAGAATTTAATTCCGGTGATTGACGCTAAAGTGCGCCATTATGCTTTTGCCAATGGTGAAAATGGGGTGACACGTTTGCCACTTCTATTACAGTTACCCGAAGACCGGAATAGCTTCAATATGCAAAGCATTCTCGTGGCTTTAAATTATGAATTTCTGCTTTCTGCGAAAAGTTGGGGAATGTCAAAAAAGGCTTAGACAGGACTGGGGATATACACGTTACTCCATCATTAAAGAGCTTCTGTTTACTGCTCATTTAACAGCCTTTCATCCTCTTCACATTCTGTTCACGACTTTCGGCCTAAAGTATTAGCATAGACCTAATACGGATAGCCAATATGAAACATATCAAAAAAATACTGCTAGCTACCTTGTCCTTACCGCTACTAGTTTTAGCAGGATGTAAAAGTATTCCCAGCTATTCAGGTGATTATGCAAAATCCAGAAACCAAATTCAGGGAACTGCGCTGGATCAGGCTAAAGCCCAAGACATCGGCATTCGCTTTACTTCAGCTTTTAATACTTTAGGTACACCTGCATTTATTGAACGAGCCGGATCACTCTATGCCGATCAGCTGTTTATTAACGATACCCTATCGCAATTTTCATCACGTCAAAATCTACTCCAACATTTTCAAGGGATGAACAAGCGTGTCAGTAACGTGAATGTCAAATTATTAAATACCTCCTATTATCAAGACTCTGCCTACGTGCACTGGCATATGGCCTATGATTTTAAAATGTTTGGCACAACACGAAGCATGGATTCTTATGGCATCAGTGAAATGAAGGTCAACCGCGACAATAAGATTATTTTTCAGCAGGATTTCTGGGATCCTGCAAATGGCCTGTATCGTTCTTTACCTTATGTCGGAGGAGCTTATTCATGGGTACTGCCTTTCAAAAAATAGGATTAAATACTGGGCTACTGATACTCTGCAGTTTCAGTTCATGGGCACATGCCAAAAATATGAATCAGTGTGGTCGTGGTCCACTTCTGGTAGCTCAGAAACAGGTTGGCGTCGCCCGTTATTATGCTCAGAACTGTACAAAACCCTGGCAAGGCCAGAATATGCAGATTGATTTTTCTTATACAAAAAATATTCCGGAATGGGCTTTCAAGCGTGCAGCGACCCATTTTCTGAAGCGTAATGAGCGAGAGTCTAAACATTTAATAGTATTAGATAGAATCACCCAGCTTTATAAGCCGGTAAAACCGGGAGATCTCTATCGCTTAAGCTATCAAGCCGAGACTCAGACCCTGACCTTGATGCTAAATCAGCAGGTGTTAGGCAATCTTCAGCATCCGCTAGCACAACAATATTTTAATATCTGGCTGGGATCGCAGCCATTTAGTGCTAAATTAAAACAGCAATTATTGAATTAGTCTCTGCCGTTATGTCCAAACATTTTATCCTGATGGTCGAAGACCATTATGAACTAGCCTCTACCTTATGCGAGTTTCTGGAAGAACATGATTTTGTGGTGGATCATGCCCGCAATCTGAACGCTGCACGCCAATTACTGAAACAGCAGCGCTATCATATTTTGCTTCTAGACATTAATCTGCCTGATGGTTCGGGTTATGAACTGTGTGAATGGCTGCGTCATGACGAAGGATTGGATTTACCCGTACTGATGTTGACGGCGCGCGATACTCTGGATGACAAACTCAAAGGCTTTAATTCCGGCACGGATGATTATCTGGTTAAGCCCTTTGATTTTAATGAGTTGGTGGTTCGGGTCAAAGCCTTAATCAAACGCTCATTGGGTGAAGTTTCCAGTAGTCGCCTGCAAATTCATGATTTGATTCTGGATCCCGCAAGACAGCAGCTGACTCGGGCTGGACAGACGATTGAACTGCCCCCGATTCAGTTCAAACTGCTGAAACTGCTGATGCGTCATTCACCTAAAGTCCTCACCAAACAGGAAATTATGCTGGAACTCTGGGGTGATGAAGAGCCGGAAAGTGATGCCTTGCGCAGTCACATTTATAATTTACGTAAAATGGTCGACAAGCCTTTTGAGCAGAAACTGATTCATACCATTTCTGGTGTGGGTTTAAAGATTGCTTTGGAAGCTTAAGTCTAAACGTACAAAGCTGAAACTTAGTTTAAATACACTACCACAATCAGACCGGTCGTCATTGCCAGATCAATCTCTGGATGGGTACTGAGATAATACTGCCGGTCAAAGAGTTCGACCCGCCAGCCCAGCTGTTTGCACAACTTCTGTACCAGTTGCAGGCCAATACCATGCCCTTTGATCTCCAGTTGCAACTGCTGGCCAGACAGCTCCTGAACTTTAGAATTATTTGGCAAAGAGATGCCGATTCCATTATCAGCGATCAATACTGTATTTTTCTGTAGAATCACATCAATTTCTGTACCTTGCGAATAATTCAGCGCATTGCGCAAAATATTGCCAAAGACCATTTTGGTCATCGATGGATACAGTTTACGTGGCTGCTCATCGAGGTCTTTTTGTAGGTCGATCTGCATGCCTTTGTTGTGGCTGACACTGTCCAGATCCTGTACCAGATTCTCCAGACATTCTGACAGCATAGTGGGCTCGGCCGTCAGGGTGTTGGTGGTATTTCGGGCGATAGCCAGTAAGGTATCGACCAGCAGCTGCATGTCTTCAATAGTATTGTGCAGGCGGGTAAAGGATTTGTTGTCACCATAGCGTGCCTGACACAGTTGCACATTGCCTTTTAAAATCGTCAATGGCGTGCGCAGTTCATGACTGACATCACCGGTAAACTCACGTTCGCGCTGAATGAACTTGCTGAGCACCTGATGATATTTTTCCAGTGCCTGCTTGAGATATTCTGCTTCCAGATTGGAGTCAGTACGGATGTCCTGAAAAGGCGAAGCCTGATTTTTCTGATGCTCCCAGTCGATATGTTCCAGTGCATTGGCCAGCCGGGTAATCGGAGAAAAATAACGCCGGGCGCGACGGTTCCACCACCACAATACGCTATACAGCACGAACAGGCTGACCATTAGTGGTGCTAGACCAAACAGCCAGACCAGCTTGTTCACGTTACTTTCGCCAAAGACCAGCAGCACATGTTGCCTGTCTTTTTCACCGTAGACGGTCATGCGCTCTTTACCATCGACAAAATGCCGATTTACGCCTTGCTCGAACTGCATGTGCTGAAACTGCACAGGGGGGGTATCATACCAGCGATAACCATACAGGTTTTTGGTGTCGGGAAGTTCGGCGGCCGGATTGCGTTCCAGCCGCTGCCAGTAGTGTGACATTTCCTGTTCCAAAGCGGTGCGCAGCAAAAAGCCTTTGATCACCCAGGCACTACAGGCAATGCCGATCACCACCGACAAGGCAATAAATCCGATTTGCAGCCAGTAGTAGCGGTTAAACACCTCACCGAGAGGATGATCGCGTTTGTCCCTAAACAGCTTTAACATTGATCAATTCCCCGCTGGCGCATTCGATTCATCGTTCAATTATACGGCTTTCTTTTTAAACAGAAAGTGGCCGATCACCCACTCGCGTCCATGCTCATAACCGAACAATTCGGCACAGGCCATAAAGAAAATCCGCCAGCGTTGCCACCAGATGGCCGCATCTGCGCCATAGGTCTGCTGAAACAGGGGCTGCAGCTCGGCCTGCTTTTGGTCCATATTCTCCAGCCAGGCATTTGCCGTGCGTTCATACTGGGTACCGGCCCATTGCCAGTGCTGCTCCAGCTGCAAATGCTGCTGAAAATGCAGGAAAGTTGAGGCTGCCGGCATCAGGCCGCCACTAAAGAAATATTGCGACATCCAGTCAAATTCATTTTTGACTTCAAACGGATAATGCAGGAAACGGTGACAGAAAATATGGCACCAGAGCAAGCCATCAGCTTTGAGCCAGCTGCTGATATTTTCAAACAGTTTCTGGTAGTTGCGCACATGCTCAAACATTTCCACCGAAACCACACGGTCGAAAGCAGCCGATTCCAGTTGCAGTACATTGACATCGCAGGTGATCACCGTCAGGTTTTCCAGTTTTTTCAGACGGGCCTGTTCCTGAATATACTGACGCTGGGTCGAGGAGTTCGACACTACAGTGATGTGGGCTTTGGGATAATGCTCGGCCATATACAGACTGAGTGAGCCCCAGCCGCAACCAATTTCCAGAATATCCTGTCCATCCTGTAACTGTGCACGCTGACAATAGCTGGCCAATGCTGCTTCTTCGGCCTGATCCAGTGTGGTATGCGCCTGTTCAAACAGGCTGGCGCTGTACTTCAGCCGCTTGCCCAGCACCGCCTGGAAAAATGCGGTGGGCAGTTCATAGTGCTGTTCATTGGCTTTGTCGGTCTCGATGGCAATTTCGCTGTTTTTCAGCATATGCAGCACATCCATATAACGCTGTGCCGCCAGTGCCGGGTCAAAGCGCCCTTCCTGTGCCAAACGTTTTTTGCTTAAAGTGCGAATGCCTGCGCGAATCACCGGGTCGGGCACTTTGCCGCTTTCGATCAGTTTTAAAGATTTTTGAATCATAAAGTCCATGTATTTACCTACTCTTTGGGTGGCCACGGAATAAACATTGAAGTTCGTCGTTGATAGTCTTTATAGTTGTCGCCGCGATGTGCCAGCGCCTGTTGTTCACTAAACGGAATTCCGGTGATGTAGTACAGAAACAGCCACATCAGCAGCGGATAAACCCATAATCCATACACACCTGCTGCCAGACCGAGAACCGGATAGGCAAACCAGTGCAACCATTCAAAAAAATAATTCGGATGACGTGAATATTTCCATAAGCCTTGGTCCAGGGTTTTGTCTTGGTTTTGTGGATTCAGTTTGAAACGGTAGAGTTGCTGGTCGGCTGTGCTTTCCCCGATCAGCGCCAACAGCATGATCATGCCTGCCACCAGCACTGTAGCCTGTGTCCAGTCATTCCACTGCTGGACCGGAATATTGAGCAATTCCAGCATCGGGTAGGAAAACAGTGCCACCAGCCCGGCCTGAAACATAAAAAAGGCCAGAAAACCGAGATGCTGATAACTGCCCATGGCACGGCGCATATTGGCATAGCGGGTATCTTCCCGGGTTTCATTGGCATAACGGCGCAGCAGATGCCAGGTTAAGCGTAAAAACCAGATGCCGCTAAATACACCCAGAAATACCCGAACCAGCAGCGGTGCAGTTTCCATGACCCAAGCCGCAATGATGACATTAAGCGCAATACTGAAACTCCAGGCCACATCCACCAGACCCGCTCTGCGGTTATAGGTCACCAGTACCCAGCTACACAGCATGATGAAGACATTCAGCAAAAATAAATCCAGCAGCATATCAGTCCTCCTGTTTTATCGTGGCCTAGTAAGCACTGGCTTCAAACAGCAGATGTACATCACTGATGACGCCTTCGCGGAAACCACCCTCGCAATAGCATAGATAAAAATCCCACATACGGATAAAGCGCTCATCGAAGCCGAGTTGCAGTACCTGTTCACGTTGTTCCAAGAAGCGCTGACGCCAGCAGTGCAAGGTTTGGGCGTAACTTTGGCCGATATCTTCAAGATGCTTGAGACGCAGTTTTTGCTCGGAAGCGGACTGGGTCATGATACTGATGCAGGGAATAAAACTTCCCGGGAAAATGTAACGCTTGATGTAGTCCACGGTATTCAAGGCTTTGGCATAGCGGGCATCTTCAATGGTGATGGCTTGAATCAGGGCCAGACCATTCGGTTTCAGCAATTCACGGCATTTGTTGAAATAGGTCGCTAAGTATTGCTCACCCACGGCCTCGATCATTTCTATCGAGACCAGCTTATCGTATTTGCCTTTCAACAGACGGTAGTCTTTCAGCTGGACATCCACGCGATGGGATAATCCTGCTGCCTCTATTCGCGCGACCGCTTCATCATATTGTGCTTGGGAGATGGTAATGGTGGTGACTTTACAGCCATAATGCTGCGCGGCATAAATGGCAAAACCACCCCAACCGCTGCCAATTTCGACCAAATGATCCATTGGTTGCAGCTGCAGTTTCTGGCAAATCAGTTCTTTTTTATAATCGGAGGCCTGTTCCAGGCTCATGCCCGGCTCTTTAAATACCGCGCTGGAATACATCATGCTGGAATCCAGGAACAGCTTGAAAAAGTCATTGCTCAGGTCATAATGCTCGGCAATATTCTTACGGCTGCCATCAATCGAGTTTTTGCGGGATTTGTACCAAGTCTTTAGGAAGAATTGGCTGGCTTTCGCCAAGGTGTTCTGATTCATCCGGTCCAACACATCGCGATTGCGCGCCAGAATGCGAATCACATTGACCAGATCTTCACTGCTCCAGTAGCCGCGAATGAAACCTTCTGCAGCACCGAGTACACCATTGCGGAACAGTAGATCCATCAGGCGGCTATCATGCACCTGAATCACGGCATACAGATCACTGCTCTCTCCCACAATCCCGTTCCAGACGCCTTTAAAAATCAGCTGACCATGACGTAATTTCAGTAGATGGCGCAGTACCACCGGCAGTGTGCTTTCTTCTCCCATAAACAGTGTTTTCATAACAAGGTGTTTCCTTTTTCTTTGCGAGGATGCCGGTAAAATGGAATTTTTTTCTTCCATAAGCGAAAGGCATGCAGATAAATTCCACCGACCATCCTGAAGGGCTCAAGAACTTTCAGCACAGCATAGCGATGCTGTTGTGAAGGAACTGTGATGGCTTGCAACGGAAATTGCATGGTGGCATCAAATTGCAATATTCCCTGTTGGAACAGCTGCATATGAATCACATTGCTTTGATCGGAAAAGCTGAATCGCCAGCGGTAATCCAGCGCCATCGGCATGAAGGGCGATACATGAAAGGCCTTTTTGAAATCAAACTGGTGGCTCTGGTACGGCGTATGTTCGGTCACATTGTTCCGGCAGTCATGGATATAGACCTGACGTTCATTCCATGGCGTATTGGTAATTTCGCTGAGGATAAAGATCAGCTGGTCGGTGGCATCAAAGACCAGATAAAACACCACAGAATTAAAGCGAAATCCGAGTGTACGTGGCAAGGCCAGAACCCGGATGGACGCAGCATGCGCTAGCAGATAATTTTCCCGCTTGATCAGCAGACGTGCGACCTTCTGCCGAATCGAACCACATTCCATGGTCAGAAAATCACGTTCATCCAGGGTCAGGAAATTCCAGCGATTGCAAGACCAGAGCCAGGATTTTTCAGTAAAGCTTGAGAGCTGATCAGGATCAAAGTATAGATAGTTCAGCCGGGTCTCAAAAGCATGCGCTTTGGGCAAGAAACGGCGATGCCGGATTTCGGCAGAGGCAATCGCCAGTGGATACATTTGCATCATATCCTCCTAGGCGGCCTGCTCGGCCTGTTTTAAGAGCTGATCGACCACCCATGCAGCGCTACGGGCACCATCTTCATGAAAGCCCCAGCCCCAGTAAGCGCCACAGTATGAGGTGCGGTTCTGGCTATTGATTTCAGCCCAGCGTTGTTGTGCTTCAATCGCGGAGGCATCAAACACCGGATGTCGGTAATGCTGTTCTACCCAGATTTTTTTCGGATCGAGGGTGAAATTAGGATTCAGAGTGGCAAAGACCTGAGTCTTGCATTGCAGGTTTTGCAACTGGTTCATCCAGTAACTGAAACCATAGTGCATACCACTGTGCTGGAAAGGTGTCTGTTCAGCTGCCTGACTCGGGGTCACATGCACATGCCAGCTGGCCCACTGACGTCTGGATTTGGGCATGATGCGGGTATCTGAATGCACCACCATACGGTTAGCCTGATAGCGGAACTTGCCCAGCACGTCCAGCTCCTGCGCTGTCGGGTCTTTAAGCAGTTTCAGGCTGTCGTCAGCATGACTGGCAAAGATCACCCAGTCAAAACGCTCACTGCCCTGTGCTGTTTCAACCAGTACATCATTGGCACTACGGGATACATGGAGCACACCCGTTTTGCGGAAAATAATATTCGTCTGGGACTGAATCGCACGAACGTAGCGAGCCGATCCACCTTTCACCGTGAGCCATAACGGCCGGTCTTTCAGTTGCAACATGCGATGGTGCTGGAAAAAGCTCACCACAAATTTATAGGGAATCTGTCCAGCCTGTTCCACCGGACAGGACCACAGCGCTCCACACATCGGATAGAGATGTTCCTGACGAAAGGCATCGCTATAACCATGTTGATTTAAATAATCATCAATACTGAGCTGTGTATCGACCTGTTCCACATCCAGATCTTTATTGGCTGCATAGAAACGGAACAGATCCGACAACATCGCGCGAAAATCAGTATTAAGAAAGTTTTGAGGTCGGAACAACAGCGAGAATTTTTTTGAAGGATTGTACTGTAAGCCACTGACCTGATTATTCACCGAAAAGCCCATGTCACTGCTTTGCGATTGAATCCCTAGTTCTTTTAGCATCGAGCAAAACAGCGGATAGTTATGCTCATTAAACACAATAAAGCCACTATCCACCGCAACCTGTTCACCCTCGATATTCAGCTGATGGGTATCGGTATGACCACCAAAGTAGTTATTCTTTTCAAAGACTGTGACTTCATGCACTTTGCTGAGTTTCCAGGCAGCGTACAGACCGGAAATACCTGAACCAATAATTGCAATTTTCATGGTGATTCCTTCGATTGAATCGTGTGAGTGTCGGCAGTAGCAGCTTTTTTATGTTTTCGAGCCTGAGCGATTTTACTGGCTTCATAAATCCGTGCCGGAATGGGCTTGAGGCCCCAGACCAGTCCCAGCCAGGACATGAGTTTCAGCAAGTAATAGGTCACATCAATCTGCCACCAGTAAAAACCCTGCCGGGTACTACCAGCATAGTAATGATGATTGTTATGCCAGCCTTCGCCTAAGGTGATGAGTGACAGAAATAAATTGTTACGGCTGTGGTCATCCGTCTCAAAATCACGGCTGCCATAATGATGCGCCAATGAATTGATGCACAAGGTCGCATGGATCAATAACACCGTGGAAACCACAAAGCCCCAGACCAGCAATTGCAGGCCGGACGTCCCGAGTTGCGGCCAAGTGATGGCCAGCCATTCGCCTAGTGCATAAATCCCGCCCGCAGTCAGCAACACCACAATCAAACTAAAACGGTCCAGCCAAATCAGTTCTGGATATTTCAGCCAGTCCTTGATCACCTCTTTACGCGTAGCAAAATTATATTCATTCAGAAACCAGCCGACATGGCTATACCAAAAACCATGCGTGGATGAATGTGGGTCTTGCAAGGTATCGGTATAGCGGTGGTGATAACGGTGATGAGCTGCCCACCATAGCGGGCCACGCTGCGCACTCATGGTGCCGAGCAATACAAACAGGAACTGTATCGGGCGTGAGGTCTGAAAAGTTTTATGCGACAGATAGCGATGAAAAAAAGCCGTGATGGAAAACATGCGGATCAAGTAGAACGCGACCATAAAGCCAAGCGCAAACCATGACACACCGACCCAGAACACAGCGAAACAGGCCAGATGCAGCAGAATAAAGGGTAAAATCCGGACCCACTGAATCTTGCTATTTTCAGCCGTCAGTGTTTCGGTTGGTGTCGATATAGACCAGCTATCTATCCATCGCATCAGACTTTTCAACATGGACTCATCCTATTTCGAGCAACTGTCTTTATTCCATTTGATGAGACTAATCAGTCAGATATGAATTTTATGTGAAGTGAAAAAAAGCCGAACTGTAAGAGACTAAGCAGTTCGGCCAAAGGGTAGCAGATTAATGCGGTAATTTGATTAACTTTGTGATGTCGTAGCCATAGTGTCTCGCAGTCTCCAGATAGGACTGATAAGTTGCTTCGTCCAGTTGTGGTTCACGCGACAAAATCCACAGGTATTTGTTACTTGGTCCACCGACCAGTGCCACTTTATATTCTGGATCCACGCGTAATACCCAGTAATGACCTTTAGTAAACGGGATCCACCTTAAACCTGGAGGTAAAAAGCTGACCTTGAGTTTACTGTTGCCCTTATTTTGCGGATAAGCCACTCCTTCAGAGCTAATCATCTCACCATTGGCAATCCGACAACTATTTAACACACTCATGGTCTGATCGGCATTGACCTCATATTGTGCAGAGATATCCGATACACATTTACGCTGAAAATACATCGGTAAATGCGAAATTTCATACCACTTGCCTGCATACTGCTGGATATCCACCTGATCGACTGCCTGAGGCGCAACCGTTTCCGCTCGAGTCAGCATGCTTAAGCTCATGAGGGTCAGTGCCGTAACCGCAAAAACTGACTTGAATAGAGTATTCATTTTTAAGCCTTGAATGATTTCAGGACTAAGATAACCCAGGTGGATGTGAACAAAGCGTGAAGACAAAATCATGTGATCTAGCAGGCGTGCTGCTGAAAAGCCCTAGGCTATTTTCTAGGTTAAAGCCATTCTTTGCTGTCATCTGCTACAGGGGTATCATGCATCACATGCTGAATCATGGCATAAGCGATACTGCCCTTGAAGGGAATCTCAGGTAACTGATCAAACTTGAAAAATTGCGCGTCGCTCAGTTCATCTTCCTGAATCTGAATCTCACCCGAGTGATACTCTGCCCTGAAGGCCATCATCAGGTTGCTGGGAAACGGCCACGGCTGGCTGGCCAGATATTGAATATTCTTGATCTGCAGGCCGACTTCTTCCTGCGTCTCACGGCGTACTGCCTCCTCCAAGGTTTCGCCGACTTCAACAAATCCAGCAATCAGGCTGTACATCTGGGTTTTATTGCGGGCATTTTTCGCCAGCAGAATTTCATCTATACCCCGGGTGATGATGGTAATCACGCAGGGATTCACCCGGGGATACTGGTTATAGCCACAAGATGGACAGACCATGGCATACTGGCTGGCGTGCTGCTGGGTGGCATGGCCACATTTGCTGCAAAAGCAGTGATTACGGCGCCACTCCAGTAACTGTACGGCAAGGCTGGCCTGTTCAAACTGCGGCCTGCTCCAGACCTGCACCAGTTGCCGAATCGGGATCAGTTGATAACCCTCGGGTACTGGTTCATCTTCTTTTAGATCCCGTGCAATGACCTGGCCATTTTCCGACAGGTTCAGGTCGTGCTGCAGTCTTTCCACTTGCGGCAACTGGAAATGATCATCCACCAGCAATTGCTGCTGTCTAAAAATATATGCTTTTGAATGCATGCTCATGACAATCCCCGGATTAAAAAAAATCCCATACAGAGGGGTGTATGGGACAAAACTAAGGAAGCTTACATGGAGTAACTTCATGGAAGATACTAGGCGCAGGCTGCCTGAATTACAACTATAATAATTTGTATCTTTTTGATTAAAATCACATAATTTTCACATCGTTTATGAGTTAAGAAATCATTAAAAATAAGGCTTATAAAATGAGTAAGATTTTAGCTAGATAAATGAACTTGCGTTCACGTGAGGACGATTTGCTAGTGATTTCTATCGGCAGCGGGATAAACTTAAAGTTGCGGAACAAATAATCCACCCATGCCCAACAGCTTCTTAGCCAGATAGATGAGTTATAAACCATGAAAAAACAGCATCTCCCTGAAAAAACCTGTATTCACTGCTTGCGCCTTTTTACTTGGCGCAAAAAATGGCAACGCTGCTGGGAGGAAGTCAGATACTGTTCTGAACGATGTAAACGTGAGTCCAAACGGCGTTCAAAACAAAGCGCTTAGAAACGTTTATACTGCCGCGCACAATAAGCCCGAATGACATCGGGGGAACGCAGTTGCAGATGTTTAGTTTTTCGGCCGGTGACTCGTTCACGCCACATTTTAAAACTTGATGCTTTCATATTTTTCCGCATCAAGCGAATCACTGCAGTTTCATTCAAGCCAAACTCACGCTGGATGGCTTCAAATGGGGTGCGATCTTCCCAGGCCATTTCAATGATCCTTGACAGATCTGCTCCCACATATTCAATTACTTGACGCACCACATACCTCTGTTTACTTTCATTTTTAAAATAAAAATTGAGCGATAAAATTTAACGCTATCTCTCTCTGTCTGGGTCAGATCAAGCTGACCAAACTCATCTTAAAAAAACGAAGATGAAGATTTTGTGATTTTTTGTGTGGATTGTATTTTGTTGCTGTCCTATCGGGCCTTCGATCTCAGCGTGTGGTCCAAATACCTGCTACCAAAGCCTATGCCTGGGATTGTTGTTAATGACATCGCCTAGATCAGACGGTATGCTGATGCTAAAAACACCTTGGGGAAATTGTGCTCGAAATTATTGCCCAGCTCTGCGGCGGTATTGGTCTATTCTTGTTGACATACTCCCACCACTTTCGCTTTACCTCAAGTGGGGGACCCCAACATGCCAACAAGCATTGACCAACCTTGATCTAGGATTGACTTGTTCAAGCCTGATTTGGCTTTCACATTCTTTCCTTTTTTCTCGATTGAGCCTTGTGCTGATTTCGACATATTGGCTACCTTTAAGTCCTCAACTACGATCATTGCGTGTTTTTTGCTGAGAGTTGTGGTGACTTTATGCAAGTAGTCATGCCGAATATTGGCAATATGATGGTGCAGTTTATTGATCTTTAAATTGAGCTTTTTCCAATTTTGGCTGAACTTGGTTTTCTTTCTCAACTTGCGTTGGAATTTGGCTATTTTTACCTGATTGGCTTTAAAACTATTGATCGGGTCGAATACCTGACCACTAGACGCTGTAATTAACTTTTTAACACCTAAATCAATGCCAATCGCTGATTTCGATGGATGGATTGGTGCGTCTATTGTGTTTTCAACACCAAAAGAGATATACCACTTACCAACATGCTTTGAGATTGTGACGTTCTTAATCTCGCCTAAAATATCTTGTGATTTTCTGAATTTCACAACGCCAATGTCATTAGGCAACTTAACCTGATTACCTTTAACCCAACAATATCTGCCAAATTGAACAATACGGATTGAATCATAACCATCAGATTTCTTTTTAAATCTTGGCATGAGTGGTCTAAGCTGAATTTCACTGCCATCGGTCAATTTAAAGAATTTTGGCTTCTTCGCTTTGAATGGTTTTTGCTTTAACTTGGCTTGTTCTTTTTTATCAAAAAATTTAGCCCAAGCATCACCAAGATCACGGACTTTTTGTTGAAGTGAAACGCCATTCGAGCTGTTTTCTAAAAAAGCACATTCAGGTTTTTTGCGTAATTCAGGAATTTTATTGACTAAATTAACTTTGTTGATTCGCTCATTTCTAGCAAGCATCTCAAATGATACAGCTAAAATTTGATTCCAAACAAAACGTGCAGAGCCAAGCAACTTGTTTAAAACAAGCTCCTGCTCTGCATTAGGCTCAAGCCTAAATTTGTACACTTTGTTGATCTTCATTTCGCATTAAAGCTATTTAGATACAGAAACTTAATGCAAATTATTCTATCATATTGCACTGAAAAAACACCAAAAAAATTCGTGAAATTCACCTCCACCCTGACTGTCGGGTGGAGTCCTCTTTCACACTAAAGATAGGGTATTTTCACTTGAGAATAAGAAGCGATAGAAATGGCTTTTGATTGGGATCCTCTCAACATTGGGTCTGTAACCAATTTACAATATTGATAATCTCTTGATTTGAATTATTTTTCCTAACGATTGCATAGAAGTCAAAGTTGCAATAGGTAAATTCAAACGGCGCAATAATTCTGCCACTTAATATTTCCTTTTCTACCAAAATCTGGGGCGCTATAGCAATCCCCAATCCTGAAACAGCCGCCTCTATCATTAAATTGAGACGATCAAAATATCGATCATTCGATTTAGTCTCAAGGTTTAGATGGGATCGTTCAAACCAGATCTGCCAGGCATTCTTATTGGAATAAGTGTGAAGTAATGGGTGCTCAAAAAGATCATGAATACTAGTGAGAGCATAGCTTTCACCTTTACAAACTGGTCCCATGTTGTCCGGAAATAAAAGAAATTTATCCAAAAACTTAGGCAGCATTTCATCTACATTCAAACTATTGATAAAAATATCAATTTTTTCTTTTTCCAGTAGCTTTAGGTCGTTACAGGTCATCAATTTAATAGAGATATTAGGATAAAGGCTCTCTAGTTTTTCCAGTCGTGGAATTAACCAGTTCGCCATAAAGCTATGAGAGGCACCGATTACGATTTCTACTTCTGACGCTTTGTGAGTTAATTCAAATACACATTCTTCCAGCTCATTGAAGAAGTGAGTACAAAGACGGGATAAGTCTTCTGTATCCTGAGTGAGAGTAATCGTTGATGAATGCCGAATAAATAATTTTTTATCCAACCATTCTTCGAGCTGTTTGATTTGATGGCTGATTGCACTATGAGTGACACACAGTTCTTCCGCAGCCAAGCTGAAGCTTTGATGTCTAGCGACCGCTTCAAATGCTTTAAGTGAATTTAAGGGCGGTAAGGTTCTACGTTTCATGCTGTAAATTTTTCTAACATCATAAATCAAAAATATATCAATTATCAGGAAAATGGAAATCTTTTAAGATCCAATCAATGTTGAAATTTTAAGAGAAAGACAATGACAACTCCTTATATCGGTCAGGGTCCTGATCAAGGTGGTTTTTTCGGTAAATTTGGTGGCTGCTATATGCCTGAAAGCCTGATGCCAGCTCTACAAGATTTAGAACAAGCCTTTAATACCATACGGAATCAACCTGAATTTTGGGCTGAATATCGACAGATTTTAACCGACTTCGTGGGTCGCCCTAGCCCGCTATTCTATGCAAAAAATCTAACTTCCTACGCAGGGGGAGCCAAAATATATCTCAAGCGAGAAGATTTGAACCATACCGGCGCCCATAAGATCAATAACTGTGTGGGGCAAATATTATTGGCTAAATTCATGGGTAAAACCAGAATCATTGCTGAAACAGGTGCAGGACAGCATGGTGTTGCCACAGCAATCGTCTGTGCACTCTTTAAGATGAAATGCACGATCTATATGGGTAAAACAGATATTCAACGTCAGCAACCGAATGTTGAACGTATGAAATTACTTGGTGCTGAAGTACAAGGCGTAAAAAAAGGCCGTGGAACCCTGAAAGATGCTATGAATGAAGCCTTACGTGACTGGATCAGTCATGTCGACACGACTTACTATCTGCTAGGAACTGGTGCTGGCCCGCATCCCTACCCGACTATTGTGAGAGAGTTCCAGAAAATTATTGGCATCGAAGCCAGAAACCAGATTCTTCTTAAAGAAAATAAACTCCCAGATGCTTTGGTTGCTTGTGTCGGTGGGGGTTCCAATGCATTAGGACTCATGCACCCCTTTCTAGAGGATACCAATGTCAAAATGTTTGGAATTGAAGCTGGCGGGAAAGGCACTGATAGTCATGAACATGCTGCCTCGATTTCCAAAGGTCGAGTCGGCGTCTTGCATGGTAATTTGACTTACTTACTGCAAGATTCAGACGGGCAAATTCTAGAGGGACATTCCATATCCGCAGGACTGGATTACCCTGGGGTTGGCCCTGAGCATTGCATCCTGTTTGAAACAAGCCGCGTGACTTATGCAGCAGTCAAAGATGAAGAGGCTGTACATGCCTTTCAACTACTGAGCCAGCAAGAGGGCATTATCCCAGCGCTGGAAAGTTCTCATGCTATTGCCTATGCCATCAAACTTGCGAAAGAAATGCATCCGGAACAGACAATTATCATCAATTTAAGCGGTCGAGGTGACAAAGACTTAGACACAGTCAAAAAGTATCTTGCAGGAGCACGCGCATGAACCGTTTAGATCAAAAACTAATGCAATTAAAACAGGAAAATCGCAGTGGTTTAGTCTGTTATTTTACTGCCGGAGATCCTGATTTTAATGAAAGTTATCGTCTATTTAGTCAATTGGGTCAAGCTGGAGCTGATATCATCGAAGTGGGCATCCCATTTTCTGATCCTGTGGCCGATGGAGAGACCATCCAGGCTGCTCATGTTAGAGCACTCGCTTCTGGTCAGACCGTGCATCGAACCATTGAGCTCGTGAAAGCTATCCGTTTACAGGATGAAACCACCCCGATTATTTTAATGACCTATTTAAACCCGATCATACAATATGGTTTCGAGAAGCTGGTTGCGGATACCGAAAATTTGATTGAGGGGATTCTGATCCTAGATGCCCCTTATGAATATCGGGAAAAATTTAAACAGATATTAAATGAAAAAAATATGCATTTAATTGCAATGAGCGCACCCACTACTCCAGTTGAGCGATTGAAACAAATCTCAGCCAGTGCGACAGGATTTTTATATCATGTTGCGGAAAATGGTCTCACCGGCGGTACTTTAAATCTGACCAATCTTGAAAAAAAGATTGCTGAAATCAAACCAATTTTTAATATCCCGATTGCTATTGGCTTTGGGATTAAAGATGAAAGTCATGTGAAAGCCTTAGCCAATAAAGTTGATCTGGTGGTGATCGGTTCGGCACTGGTGGATACCTTTTTTAAGCAAGGTGTAGACGCCACATTAGAAAAAGTTAAAATTTTTTCACAAATTCTGAAAGAGAAATCTTAGTTTTTCTTTATGATCCTTAATAGAGAATTTATGGCATAAGGTTTTCACCTTCTTATGCTATATTCCATAGTTTACCTCCTCTCCCCCTTAAAAGAGGAAGAGAAAGTAAAATAAATTAAAGAAAGCTTGGCAAACCTTTAGCAGGATCTGTTTCACGTGCCGCTTGAGCATCTGCTACAGTCATACCTAAGGCCTTAGCAACGCCTTGCCCATAAGCTGGATCGCAAGCATAACAGTTGCGGATATGACGGTATTTGATGAAATCTAGCGCATCACCCATCGCTGCGGCCGTGTTATTAAACAGGGCCTGTTTCTGCTCATCATTCATCAAATTGAACAGGGCACGTGGCTGGCTGAAGTAATCATTGTCATCTTCACGGAAGTCCCAGAAATCAGCATCACCGGTAATCTTTAATGCTGGTTCTTTAAACTGAGGTTGTTCCTGCCACTGGTTAAAACTGTTCGGTTCATAATGTGGCAATGAACCATAGTTGCCATCCATGCGGCCCTGACCATCACGACGATTAGAGTTTACAGGGCAGCGGCAGCATTGACCGGAACCTGTGAATGATTTACACCAACACGGTAACGCGCTGCGTCGGCATAGTTCACTAAACGTGCCTGTAACATACGGTCCGGTGAGTAGCTGATGCCCGGTACAAGATTACTAGGTGCAAAGGCTGCCTGTTCTACATCCTGGAAATAGTTTTCCGGATTGCGGTTCAGCTCAAATTCACCGACTTCAATCAGTGGATAATCGCCCTTCGGCCAGACTTTGGTCAGGTCAAATGGATGATAAGGCACTGTTTCGGCTTCCAGTTCTGGCATGACTTGAACGTACATTTTCCATTTTGGATAGTCGCTACGTTCGATGGCATCAAACAGGTCGGTCTGGCTGCTTTCACGGTCTTTGGCAATCAAGTCTGCTGCTTCAGCATCGGTCAGGTTCTGGATGCCTTGCTGGGTACGCATATGGAATTTCACCCAGAAGCGTTCATTTTGGGCATTGATAAAACTGAAGGTATGGCTGCCAAAACCATGCATATGACGGTAGCCAGCAGGAATACCGCGATCCGACATGACAATGGTCACCTGATGCAAGGCTTCAGGCAATAATGTCCAGAAATCCCAGTTATTGGTGGCACTGCGCTTGTTGGTTTTCGGGTCACGTTTGACTGCTTTATTCAGGTCAGGGAACTTGCGGGCATCCCGCAGGAAAAATACCGGAGTATTGTTGCCAACTAGATCCCAGTTGCCTTCTTCAGTATAGAATTTCAGGGCAAAACGCGAATATCACGTTCTGCATCGGCCGCACCACGTTCACCCGCCACCGTTGAGAAACGCGCAAACATTTCGGTTTTTTTGCCGACTTCAGAGAAAATTTTAGCGCGGCTATATTGGGTAATATCATTGGTCACGGTAAAGGTACCGAAAGCACCTGAACCTTTGGCATGCATACGACGCTCTGGAATCACTTCACGGACAAAGTTGGCCAGTTTTTCATTCAGCCATAAATCCTGGGCAAGTAAAGGTCCACGCGCACCTGCCGTCATACTGTTCTGATTGTCGACCACAGGGGCACCAGCTTCAGTAGTCAGGTGGGTAACAGGACATTTTTTAGGGTCTTGACTCATACTATTAACTCCCGTTTCTTTTCATTTAAATTGCCGAGAGAAACTTAAGATCTCCATATTCTAGTTTACGCTTAACTAGCGTATTAAAATATTAAACTAAAGAGTGTCTACAAAATCGGTGGCTATTCAGTACATGGTGCCATGGGATTCTTGGTCAACAGTAGCCCAAATTTATTGATAGCACTGAAAGCATTTCAGGAATTTATTCCCACCCGTATCAGCTTTGCACGTTTAAATCTTGAATACACCGAACATTCAGTCAATATATCACTGTATTTTGATTTTCAACTGTCTGAACAGGTACATCGTCTATTGGCTGAAACCTGTGCCGTGATTTTATTTGAGTGTGCTGAATTTATTGTTGGACGCCCTCTCCATGACGCTCAAATCTGTTTTGCGCACGCAGAACCCGACTATAACCAAGCCTATGCGCAGTATTTATCGGGCGCTTATTCTTTTTCCGCACCTGCAATCAAAGCCACCTTTCCTTTCAGTCTATGTCACATTCCGAATGCCTCGGCCAATCAAGACAGTTATTTACTCGCGATGCAACAATGCGAAAGCATGCTACAGCAGCTCAAACCGGGCAAGCAAAGCTATGTGTATATGATAAAAAAAATGATGCTGTCGAGTTCGCTACATGAACTGAGTGAAGACCAAATTGCAGCGGCATTGTTTATGAGTAAACGGACATTGGCACGTCAACTTGCCGCAGATGGCACAAGCTTTAGGGAGATTCGAGATGCAATTTTGTCGGAGCAAGCACGTCGTTATTTAACAGACAGTACTTTATCTGTCGATGCGATTGCAACGCTATTAAACTATCATGACAGTTCTAACTTTAGACGCGCATTTAAGCGTTGGTTTAACGTTACACCGAGCCAATATCGTAATCAATATAGTTAAACTTTGGGTAAAGTTCATTGCATAAGCAGGTGAAATATTTTTTATCATTCAAAATTGACCTGATTGAAGATTAATTTTTTTCTGTATTCATGACCATCCCTGATCGGACGGCTAAACATCATGTCGTTCGAATAAGACCTTTAAATCAGCCATTTGTTATAATTTCGATATTCAATGAATGGCAAAATTAAATGGATCATTTGCAGAAGTTACAGATATATGTGCGTGTGGTTGAAACCCAAAGCTTTACTCACACTGCTGAGACATTGGGTGTGCATCGTCCACTGATTTCCAAAGCCATCAAACAGCTTGAACATGAATTGGGGGTGAGATTACTCAATAGAACCACCCGTAAAGTCAGCATGACTTTAGAAGGTGAAGCTTTCTATCACAAAGCATTGCAACTCCTTAAAGACTTCGATGCTATTTTTAATAGCTTTCAGCCAAATCTACAGACTCAAAATATATCGGGTAAACTGCGCATCAACGTACCTATCACCATTGCCAAAGCCATTCTGATTCCTCATTTGGCAGAGTTTAAACAACAATATCCAAATATCGAGTTGATTCTAGAATCCTCTGATTCCTTAGTGGATCTCATTGATCAAGGTGTCGATTTTGCAATTCGACTCGGCTACTTAGATGACTCAACCCTCATTGCAAAATCACTTGGACAAGTTGAAATGATCACTTGTGCTGCCCCTTCTTATTTAAAAAAATATGGCACACCGCATACCTTAGATGATCTAAAACACCATCAAGCCATCAATTATTTTAGCGGTAAACAACGTAAGGTTATGAATTGGCAATTTATTGTGAATCAGAAACTTGAAGAATATAAATTGGATTCAAGTATTTTAGTCAATGATTCAGAATCATTTTTAAGCGCAGCCTTACATGGTTTGGGCTTAATTCAAGGGGTTCGTCATGCAATACAGCCGTATCTCGAGAATGGCCAACTCATTGAAGTGTTATCAACTTATCAAAATATGCCTAAACCTATTTCTTTGCTCTACACTCACCGTGAACATTTACCTGCACGTATGCAAGTCTTTATAGATTGGATTGAAAGGATATTTGCAAGAGATTGTGATAAAAAATAGAACCAATCTATAAATAGATTGTTTATTTATCTGATCTGTTTGAACCACTATGCTAATTCCATCTGTTAAACATATGGAAAAGAAACATGTCTAAAACTGTGGTGATGCGTGCTATCGGTGGTGCTGAGGTCCTACAAATTGAAGATCTAGAAATTCCTGCTCCCAAAGCACGTGAAGTACAAATGGCAGTCCATGCGATCGGCTTAAATCGGGCTGAAATCATGTACCGTACCGGTAATTATGTGATTGAACCCACTTTTCCTTCTGTACTTGGCTATGAAGCCGCAGGTATCGTTACAGCGATTGGCGAAGGTGTTTCAGAGTTTAGTATTGGCGATGCAGTGAGTGTCATTCCATCTTTTGGTTTTGATGAATATGGTACATACGCAGAACTCATCAATCTGCCAGTCCATGCTGTTGTAAAACATCCTAAAGATTTGACATTCCAACAAGCGGCTGCAAGCTGGATGATGTTTGTGACGGCTTATGGTGCATTAGTACATTTTGGCAACTTACAGAAAGACCAATATGTTGTTATTGGTGCTGCATCTAGCAGTGTTGGCGTGGCAGCAATTCAAATTGCTAATATGTTAGGCGCTACCCCAATCGCATTAACTCGTACTAGTGCTAAAAAGCAGCAACTGATAGATCTAGGGGCTAAATATGTGATCGCTACTGAGGAGCAAGATTTAGTAAATGAATTGAATCGTATTACCAATCACCAGGGGGTAAATATGGTGTTTGATCCTGTAGGTGGTCCAGCTGTAGGTAAAATCATGCAAGCTATGGCTAAACAAGGTACATTCTTCCAATATGGTGCGCTTGATACACGTGATATCCAAATGAGTGTTATGGATGTTTTAGGCAAACATTTAACATTACGTGGTTATGAGCTCTTTGAAATTACCACTGATTCCAATGCGCTAGAACAGGCAAAACAATTTGTTTATCGTGGTTTGGAGTCAGGTCAGTTATCACCTTTAATTGACCAAGTCTTTAATTTTGAGAATATCCAAGAAGCTCATAAATACATGGAAACAAATGCCCAAATCGGCAAGATCGTAGTTAACGTTCAGTAATTTAGATGCCCTATACTGCCATCTATAGGGCATTTTAGTTCCAATACAATATTTTTGGTTAGCCGAGTTTCATCATAGATCTGACCACACTCGATGCCGTGATCGGGTTATTTAATGCTGTTTTACTAGAGCATTAAATAACTCAAATCACGGATAATTAGTTTCAGCGGGCATTTACTTTACTAGTTTTCTGTCAATAGATCATGGTTAATATATTAAAAAACTAAGGCTCTTATAAATCGTATAAAATAAATAATACAGAATATAAGTAGTTTACTTTACAATATTTCAGTCTTAATAATGCTTGAATCTAATTTTATATATTTACTAATATATTCTAATTAAAACTTGGATTTCATAACCATTAACTATACAGTACAACTATCAATAAAATCTCCCCACCATTGCATCATTTCCACGCGCTGATTGAAATATTCTGCATGATTATAACTTGCACGGGTTTTATTTTTATCAGTATGAGATAGCTGTGCTTCAATCCAATTTGATTGAAATAAACCAGATTCATTTAATATGGTACTAAATGTTGAGCGTAAACCATGAGATGATAGTTCATTTTTAGTATATCCCATTTTTCTAATAATCAAGTTCAGGGTGTTAAAATGAATAGGTTTATGATTATTACGGGGGCTAGAAAATACATATTTTTCGCCATGAGACCAAGCGAGTGCTGATTTCACAACTTCAAGTGCTTGATCAGATAGTGGAACTAAAAATTCAGGAATATCATGACCTAAAATAACTTTTCTTCTATATTGTTTAATATGTAAGGCTGGTATTTTCCATATTCTTTTATCCAGATCGAAGTGATGTGGTTCAGAAAGCAGTAATTCTCCACCACGTACGCCTGTATATAACTTAAATAATAGGGCTTTTTTAATGATAGGATCTGTATTAATCTGATTCAATCTAGCTAAGAAATTAGATAGTTCATCTGAGTTCAAATGAGGATAATTTTTCTTAATCTTATTATTAACTAATATTTTATGAAGCCCATTTGCAATATTATATTCACAATACCCCATTGCTACAGCATAATCATAAATCTGATTTAAATAACTGTAAGCTTTCTTTACAGGTTCTTTTACATTTCTAGATTCTATATTTTTAATAACCTTAACCAGATCATATCTTTTAACTTCAATAAATGGCGTTAGTCCAATATTTGGATAAATATCCTGATCTAAACATTTTTTTGCAAGCTGAATTACACCGCATCGTGGTTCATCTTCAAAGGAATTTTTAATTTTAAATTCTAACCACTCTTCACAAATATCCTGAAAAGTTTTGATGTCTTTTTTATGCAGCAGTTTATTTTGATAATCATTAAATTTATATTCATCCCGGACTGATCTGGCCTCTTTCAAGGACATTACAGGATATTCACCCAACTTCATGCGAGGACGTTTATTTGTCCCTGCAAGTGAATAGCGGTAACTCCAAGATTTACGTCCGTTTGGTTCTACCTTCAAACTTAAGCCGTCATCATCTGCCAGAAAATAGATTTTTTCCTTTGGTTTAGCTTGACGTACCTTAATTTCAGTAAGACTCATGAATTTTTAACCTAACCACAATGACACTGCTCAATTCAATTATAGCAAATTTAAGCGATATTCATATGATGCGTATCATACGCATCACATATTTCTATAAGTAATTGTTAAATAAAATTTATATTTAGATTGGCTAGTCCTTAGTAACCAATTAATTAACCATTAATTTTGCAAGTCTTAAATTGGCATTTGAAGTGTAACCCCATGTTATGACTATTCACATTTCTGCTCTATGATTCATGGTTACTTATTAGTTATGTTATTATGTCAGGAGCGATACAAGAATTAGGGTAACCTTATGGAAATAGCGAATACGAAATGAACCGTACCGGGTTTGTCGGAGACTTTTTTATTTAAGTTAGGCCACCTGACCTAACGGGTTAATCTTATCATAGTACATTGCTTCAAACTCAAAAGGCGATACATAACCCAGTGCACTGTGTACACGCTTTTTATTGAACCAATCTACCCAGTTTAGTGTCGCAAGTTGTACATCTGCTAAACCTTGCCAATCTGCTTTTAGATATTCAATCACCTCTGTTTTGTATAAGCCATTCACCGTTTCAGCCAGAGCATTATCGTATGAATCACCAGTTGTACCGACTGATGCTCGTAAATTTGCTGCTTCTAAACGATTGGTATAGCGAATGGAAAGATATTGCACACCTCTGTCGGAATGATGAATCACATTCTTTGGCATGCCTCGATCATGCAATGCTTGCTCTAATGCATCGAGCACCATATCTGTATTCATTCGTGTAGATACTTTCCAGCCAACAATTGCTCGTGAGAACACATCAATAATAAAGGCGGTATAGACCCAGCCTGAATTTGTTTGAATATACGTAAAGTCACTGACCCACAGTTGGTCAGGATGATCAGCTCTAAAATTCCGTTTCACCAAGTCAGGTGCTCGTTTTTGGTCATCTCGGCTACGGGTGGTTTGTTTGTTCTTACCTAGCCAAACACCTTGTATATCTAGCTTCTGCATCAATCGAGCAACAGTACAGCGTGCAATAATATAGCCTTCACGTTTCAGTTTTTGCTAGACTTTACGTACACCATATCGACCTGAACTTTCCTTCCAAATTCGTTTAATCTCCTCAGCATGATGCAAGTCATGTAAATCTCGCTTTGCTCGATGTTCTGGATTTTCGCAGAGATCTAGGGTCCGGTAATAGGTTGAAGCTGCGATCGGTAAAATCCTACAAATCGCATCAACACTATATAAGTCTTTATTGTTATGGATGAAATCCACCATTATTTGTGTGGGCGGTCGAGCTCCGCCTGGGCGAAAAAAGCGGCTGCTTTACGTAGAATTTCATTGGCACGCTTTAATTCTTTAATTTCACGTTCCATTTGCTTCATTTTTTCTTGATCAGATATCTGTTGTACTTTAATAGGATTTTGCTGATCTAAATGCTTTTGATGCCAGGCACGAAGTGTTTCAGGAGTACAACCAATCTTAGGCGCAATTGCTGTGATTGCAGCCCAAGTAGAAGGATAATCTTTTTCAGATTCAATCAATAATTGAACCGCTCTTTCTCTGATTTCAGGGGTATATTTTAATTTTGTCATCGGGATAGTCTCTCAGAATATTGACTCTCCGACAAACCCGGTACGGTTCACCTTAAATTTGGCTCAATTAGGGGCGCTTTGCCTTTCAAATCTTTGTGCAATAAAGCCGTTGGAAAGTAATCTTGAAACAAGTTATAAGCTTCTTTTTCATAAATTACTGAGTATTTGTATAAATATTCAACATCTGATTTTTTAACCCAGATATTGAATTAAAATAAAAACCAATAAAAACCAATAAAAACCAACATCATTGGTATTTATATTTTAATCATGTTCATTTACAATAAAAATTACTAAGTCAATATGTATTTAGTCTAAAATATCCATCAATCAAAAATGTGTGATAGCTTCGAACGTTAATCTTTGCATACTTGTAATTTTGAGTATTACTTCAATTCTCTAAGCTAATTCTTTACAAGTGTTCCTATCACCATAATTGTTATTCTTGTCTTCGCTATAAAGCGATCCAAACCTGCCCTCCATGGTCATAATCGCATGAACAAATTTTTAAAATACCTATTGGTATTCATCGTTCTGCTTATTATTGCAGCACTAATCTTTTTATTTAGACCTATCGCGTCTAAGAAAATTCAAAACACCAGCAATGAGCCTGTCGTTGACGCAGTCTTAGTTGGTGGGGGCATCATGAGTGCAACCCTAGGCACATATCTTAGTGAACTTGAGCCAAACTGGCAAATTCGCATGTATGAACGCCTAGACAAAGTTGCACAAGAAAGCTCTAACGGCTTCAATAATGCTGGCACAGGTCACTCTGGCTTTATGGAAATGAACTACACCTCTGAAAAAGATGGGAAAATGGACATTACCAAAGCTGCAAAAGTGGCTGAACAATTTGAAGTTGCAAAACAGTTCTGGTCTTATCAAGTCAAAGAAGGTGTTTTGGGACGACCAAATAGTTTCATCAACCCTGTACCGCACATTGCTTTCGTTTGGGGCGATAACGTGAATTTCCTCGAAAAACGTTACGCTGCAATGGTTAAAAACCCAATGTTTTATGGCATGAAATTCTCTGAGGATCCTGCTGAAATTAAACAATGGGCCCCATTGGTGATGAATGGCCGTGATGCTGCACAAAAAGTAGCTGCAACACGCATGGATGTAGGTTCGGATGTGAACTATGGTTCGATCACCACTCAATTGGTCGATCACCTTAAAAAACAATCTAATTTCCAGTTACAAACATCGACTGAAGTGACTGGCATTAGCCAAAACGATGATAAAACGTGGACTGTTGCATTTAAAAACCTCACTACAGGGAAAACAGATCACGTGAAAACGCGCTTTGTCTTTATTGGTGCAGGCGGTGCAGCGGTTAAACTTTTACAAATGACAGGCTTACCAGAAGCGAAGCAATATGCTGGCTTCCCTGTAGGTGGCGTGTTCTTAATGACCGACAACCCAAAAGTCACTGAAGGTCATACTGCAAAAGTTTATGGTCGTGCTGAATTAGGCGCACCGCCAATGTCTGTTCCACATATTGATACACGTTATATCGACGGTAAAAAATATGTGTTGTTTGGTCCATTTGCAACTTATTCAAACAAGTTCTTAAAACAAGGTTCTCAGCTTGATTTATTGAAATCAACCACTAAGAACAACGTTTTACCAATGACCGCTGTGGGTATGGAAAATCTTGATTTGGTGAAATACTTAGTTAGCCAAGTCATGATGACCGATGAAGACCGTTTTAATGAGTTGAAAAAATACTATCCTGATGCAAAACCAGAAGACTGGCGCATGAATCAAGGTGGTCAACGTGTTCAAATCATTAAGAAAGAACCAGGCAAACCTGCAAGCTTGCAATTTGGTACCGAGATTTTTGCATCACAAGATGGTGCTGTGACTGCCCTATTAGGTGCATCTCCTGGTGCTTCAACTTCCCCTTATATTATGTTGAGCTTGCTTGAAAAAGCATTCCCTCAGCAAGTAGCAGGTAAATGGAATCCGAAATTACATGAAATTGTAAAATCGTACCAACAAGAACTCAGCACTAATCCTGTGCTTCTTGACCAAGTTCGCCAATACACCAGCACAACCCTTGGTTTGAAATATACACCTATGGCTAAAGCTGCAAATGACGAAACTATTGCGGTAGCAAAAGCACAGTAATCTGCTTTAAACCCTAAAAAGGATGGACTTTGCGCCATCCTTTTTTAATTCATATTTGAAACTATTCTGTTTATGTCGCTTTTCCATTCCGATGCTTTTTTGGCTTTTCGTTCACGTGATTTTTCACTTCTGAGTGTCAATCAGTTGTGCTTAATTCTAACCATCATGATTCAAGAAGTCGTCATTGCCTATAGTATCTATCAACTCACTCAAAATCCACTCAGCCTTGGCATGATTGCCTTAATTGAGTTACTCCCCTTTATTTGCCTCTCCCTGATCAGTGGCGACTGGGCTGATCGCTATAACCGACAAAAAATTGTGCAGTGGAGTTTTAGCTGTAGCACTTTAATTCCATTATTATTTATTGTTCTTTTTTCTCAGTACCAACAACAGCACATTCAACAAAATACACTTTTATGCGGCATTTATAGCCTCATCTTTTGCTTAGGCATACTTAGAGGCATTTACAGCCCATCATTTAATTCATTACGCCCTTTTCTAACCCCCGAGTCAGCCTATAGCAATGCAGCCACATGGACCGCGCTCATTTGGCAAATAGGCGGCATTTTAGCGCCTTTATGCGCAGGACTTTTACTCGGCCAACTTGGGCTTGAAAAGACCCTCTTTATTGTTTTTTTCTTGTGTTGCGTGGGTAGCATCTGCTTATTCAGATTAAGTCCTCGTCAATTCCCTAGCCCACATAAACAGCATTTGAGCAAAAGTTTGAAAGAAGCCTATTTGTTTATTTTTAAACATCCACTAATGTTTTGGAGTATGTTGCTGGATCTCAGCGTCATGCTTTTTTGTAGTGTCATTATCTTACTGCCTATTTTTGCACACGATATCCTGCATCTTGGTGTTGAAGGCTTAGGTATACTCAGAGCTGCACCAGCTATTGGCGCCTGTATCATGATGTTGATGTTGACCTGTTATTCTCCGATGCAAAATGCATGGAGAAATATGCTCTATAGTAGTTTTGCAATTGCTTTATGTATTTTAGCCTTTGCACTATCCTCCCATGTTTGGCTCTCAGTCTTCTTCCTTGTTTTAATCGGTGCCTTTGATAGCATTAGCATGGTCATTCGACAAACTTTATTACAGCAACTCCCCCCAAAAGCACTATTAGGGCGTGTAGCGGCTTTAAATGGCATATTAGTCACTTCAGGCAATCAGCTCGGTGCCCTACACATGAGCCTGATGACGCGCTATTTTTCTGTGGTGCCAGCAGTACTTATTGGAGGGACGCTGTGTTTAATAATCTGTGGTCTAAGCTCTACTCGTACGCGACATTTATTCAAGCCATCTCCAACACTAAAAAAAACATGCCCCAGTGGCAAAAAGTGAATAGTATGTTAAGCTTCAAATCCTCTTTTAATAGGATGTGAGTTTTCAATAGAGCAAATTATGAAACAGATTTTCACCTTTTCACACATTCTCTATACCAAACTCTATTCTTTCGCACTATCAGTGTTGTTGGCTTATTGCCTATTCAATGCAATTTATACGTTCATTATTGGTGGAACTGGTTTTTATTTATTTGCAACTTTTATTTTAGCTTTTCAATGTAATTTCGCGTTACGCACTTCTCTGCATGACCGTATTTACACCAGTTTAGGGATAGTTTTGCTTATTATTGGGTTATTGTATACACATGGAATTCACTTTCTAAACCATTTAAAAACAATTGTATTGGTTCCTTCTTTAATTCTAACTGCTTTTGGAATAGATAATTTATATAGAAAGCCAAATAGACTTAGTTGTCTTAAAGTTGGACTGATCCTCGGCCTATTGCTATTAGCTTATATTCAATATTATGATTTAGTAGAACTGCAAAATTATTATGACTCTTTACATAATGATGAGACTTGGCAGCAATTTGGCGCATTATAACAGCTAGCACAAAAAAATTCGGTGGGTGAAAAATTTACAATCCTAATTCTGATTTATCGATGTTATTACATAGGAAAACTGCCTTTAAAAGGCGGGTCTTGCCAGTCTAGAATTGCAGACAAAAGGGAATAAAATGCCTGTATATCCGATTCTAGAAATTGATCATTTTCAGCATCATAAACAAAAGATTTTTCTTCTAATAAGTATTGGCCATCTTGCTCACTAAGAAAATTTTAAAGTTATTTGCTTGATCAGGGAAAATTTGTTCTCTGTCAAAAAAGATCATAACAATCTTGAACGGCTTTGTTGCACAAAGCTGTTCTTAAGGGCTTTTTCAGCAATATATTTTTCAAATGAAGAAGCATACACATAAAATTTATCGCACAACCAATTGGTCCGCATATAACCGAGCACTCATTCATCGCGGAAATATTGCCATTTGGTTTGATCTTGCTACGCAATGGTATGCCCCATCAAAAGGCAAACAAGGGCGAAATCAAACCTACTCCGACGCAGCCATCCAATGCTGCTTAATGATTAAATCCTTATTCCGTCTGTCTTTACGTATGGTCACTGGCTTTGTGCAAAGTCTGATTAAACTTTGCGGATGAGCAGCCCCGAATATCAGTGATATGTAAGCGTCCGCTGAATCCCATGCCTATTTTTTAATTTTGGTCGGATTTCCAGCGGTGTGGCAGTAATTCTTCTATTTGGGTGACTTTATGCGTCGGCAGCCTTTTCAGCACATCACTTAAATAGGCATACGGATCCAGTCCATTCAGCTTTGCTGACTGGATTAAAGTCATGATATTGGCAGCTCGTTGGCCGCTGCGCAGCGAGCCAGCAAACAGCCAGTTCTTACGTCCCAACGCCCAGGGGCGCATCTGATTTTCAATCCCTTGCGCAGCAATGCTGCTCATATCTATAGGCAAATTGCCATCATCCAGATAGCGGCAGAGTGCCTGCCAACGTTTTAGGCTGTAATTGATCGCCTTGGCAGTTGGAGAACTCGATGGCACCGCCAGATAATGTTGGTTGAGCCATTCATACAGTTGTTGCATCACCGGTTGGCTATGCTGTTGCCGGTATTCGCGGCGATGTTCTGCTGTACCATCGGTCTTTTTCCTGAGTTCTGCTTCTATGGCATACAGTTTCTGAATCAGCACTAATGCCTGTTCAGCGATCTGACTTTTCCCGGTCACATGCAGTTCATGGAATTTACGACGTGCATGTGCCATGCAGCCCACCTCAATGACCTGGCCTGATTTAAAGCGTGCTTTATAACCACTGTAATCATCACAGACCAGATGGCCCTGCCAGCCATTCAGGAACGCTTCAGCATGCTGACCTGAACGGCTATCCTGAAAGTCATAGATCACCGCTTGAACTGGATTGTACTGTGTGGTGGCATAGGCCCAGACATAACCTTTCTTCGGTTTTTTCTCATTCTCACCCATCCGCATGATGGTGACCGGCGTTTCATCGGCATGGATCACCCGCTGTTGCAACACCACCTGTTTTAAGGCATTGGCCAGAGGTTCCAGTTCCACCCCACAGCGGCCAATCCAGTCAGATAACGTTGATCTGGACAGATCAACACCTGCGCGTAGAAAGATTTGACGTTGACGGTACAAAGGCAAATGATCGGCATACTTTGACACCAGCACATGGCTAAGCAATTCAGGTGAAGCAATGCCTTTATCAATCACATAGGCTGGCATCGCTTGCTGAGTCAGAGTGTCACACTGATCACAGACCCATTTACCACGCACATGCTGTTCCTTATAGAACTGTGCCGGTCTGAAATTCAGTTTTTCACTGATATCTTCGCCGATACGACGTAACTGGCAGCCACAACTGCATTGGGTTGATGCAGGTTCATGCTCAATACGGAGGGTGTGTAGATGATCTGGCAGCAGTCGACGTTTAGGTTTGTTGACTGTGGCTTTCTGTGTCGCTGCATCAGTTTTATCTGCATTCAGCCGTTCCAGTTCCAGATCAACGGCTGCGATATCCTCTTCGACTGCTTCGTCCCATAGATGGATTTGTTTTGCGGTGAGATGTTCGTTTTTACTGCCGAATTTATGCTTTTTAAACAGAGCCAGTTCATGCTCGTATTTTTGAGTGAGAATAGAGAGATGTTGGTTGCATGCTTCCAGATGTTGAACTTTGCCATCTAATTGTTGATTGGTGACTTCCAGATGTTGAACTTTGGCATCTAATTGCTGATTTGATTGTGCCAAAGACTGATGCTGCATCGCCAATTGCCGGGTAAATTCCAGCAGTTGCTCATGGGTCAGTTGGTTTAAATCAGGCAGCGTTTTCATGACCGCAGTATGCCTGAGGTCATGAAGAGAATGAAATAGAACGTTTGGAGAATAGCAGAATGTACGAGCCTGGTTTAGAGCATCGTCACCACCTGCTGTCGTCCAATTCTCTGCCAGGGTAAACCCTGGATCAGTGCCTGCAACTGCTCTGGGCTGAGGGCTACGGTTTCACCCTGGTGAATCTGAGCCCAGTGAAATTTACCCTGTTCCAGCCGCCGGGCACACAGCCAGATGCCCAATCCATCATGCACCAGCACTTTCATGCGATGGCCACGCTTATTACAGAACAGGTAGGCGCAATGCAGTTTGATCGAGCCAAAGGCTCTCAGCACCTGAGCCATGGCAGTATCCATACCCGCACGCATGTCCATCGGCTGGGTAGAGAGCCAGATTTCATCGATATGGATCATGTTGCAAGTGCCTTGAGTAATTCTGCTAAAGCAGATATTTCTGATACTTGCCATTTCAAGCCAATTTCTGCTTTTGAGTGGGGTAAAGTAATTTGAACCGTTAACATGTCAGTAGGAGTAGGATCTAATGGTGCAGAGCAAGATAAGGCAATAAATGCAGGTTTATTCGGTAGTGGTGAGCGATCATTCCCTGGCTTACCATCAATTAAGCGAATCCATTTGGATACAAGATTTGTATTCAATCCATGTTGCAAAGCGACCGAAGCAATTGAAACGTTCGGTGCTTTAAGGCAAAGGATTTCTTTCTTTGCTTCGAGAGGTTCATGTTCATCAGGGTTGTTACGTCGTAAAGGCTGTACGGCCTTATTTGTCTCGGAGAGTGGTGGCAGTCCAAACAACAAACCCCATGACCATAACTTATGGGGCTTGTTGGCTATTTTGCTGCGTATTGTGTGGCTTTTTGTGATTAAGCCTTACATCGCTTCACGTTGTGCTTCATCTTCCAAATAGTTTTCTAAAGAATCATCTAGCGCATATAACCATGGCGTGTGATGTGGCTTAGCCATTTTTCCAGTCATTACTGAGCGATAGACTTTATCTCTAAAGCCCATAATGTTTTCTTTTTTATGCTTTTTCCATTGCATGAAAATATCATGCACTGCATCAATATTGAATGATGGATAGTCCGTCTGCGCAATCAGGCGTTTGATGTAGTCACCTTGGAAGCGGGCAGATTGTTCATCGTTCAATAGGCGCTGCTCTTTTTGATGTAAGGTCTGCGTATGGCTCTGCATTTCTGCCGTGCTTGGTAAAGCAATTTTGCCCAAAATCACATCACGGACAAACCATGCTTGCGCATCGAACATATTGAAGGTGTACCATTGATCTTGCATGCCCAAGTAGAACAAGCGAGGATTCTTTTCCCACACCACACCCTGATATAAACCCTGCGGATAAAGGCAGTTATGTGTTCTGAGGCGTAGGTTATCTTCAATAAATGGGAAGTGGTGCAAATAGCCTGTGCATAAAATAATGGCATCAATTTTGGCAGATGTTCCATCACTAAAATAAGCAGTATTTTCATCTACACGCAGTAATTGTGGCTTTTCAGACCAGTTTTTAGGCCATTTAAAGCCCATGGCTTTACTACGATAGCAACTGTAAATTTGCTTAGCACCGTATTTATAACATTGCGAACCAATGTCTTCGGCAGAGTAGCTGCTGCCCACCAATAACACAGACTTGCCTTTAAATTCCAGCGCATCACGGAAGTCGTGTGCGTGTAAAATGCGACCATGGAATTGATCAAAGCCTTCATAAACAGGAACGCGTGGGGTAGAGAAGTGTCCAGATGCAACGACAACATAATCAAATTGTTCTGAATAATGCTGTTGTTGTGCATAATCTTCGACATCTACCGTGAATTTTTGCGTTGTTTCATCATAGGCAATATGCTGAACGGCACTATTGAAACGAACTAAATCTTTGACCTGTGCTTTTTCTGCACGGCCTTTGATGTAATCCCACAGTACTGCACGTGGTGGATATGAAGCGATTGGTTTTTTGAAATGTTCATCAAAAGTATAATCGGCAAATTCTAGCGCTTCTTTGGGGCCATTTGACCATAAATAGCGGTACATACTGCCGTGGACAGGTTCCCCATGTTCATCTATACCAGTGCGCCAAGTATAGTTCCATAGCCCGCCCCAATCATTTTGTTTTTCGAAACATACAATTTCAGGAACTTGTAGACCTTTGGCCTTTGCTGACTGAAACGCTCTTAATTGGGCCATGCCACTTGGGCCAGCACCAATAATTGCAATTCGATCCATTGCTATCTCCATTAGTTTTGAGTTCTTAATTACCTCTCCAATTTTGAGTGTCACAATTTAGGATTTGAAATATAAGCATTATAAAGATAAGCAAATACAATCCTAAATTGAGCGATTAAAAATCTGTTCAAAATAGGATGTGAATTAAAAAAAAGAAAAAATAATAAAATGTGCTAAAGACAGTAAAAATTACCTAAGCAATTCATCTTTATAAAAAATACATTTTTTAAGAAAGCTGATCTTATCATAATTTCTGATTAATTGTGGCTTTGCTTAGTTATAAAAGTGAATTTAAAGTCATTCCATTAATATTTAAAATTTTATCATTTAGTATATATTCTTGATTCTTATTAGGTTTTTCCTATAGATTCTAAAGAGAATTTTTTTAGATTTTTTCTTAAAATTTGTTTGAATTGAAGTGGTGGTGTTTCAAAAAGTATGCTGGGATTAAATGCAGCCATTATTGATGTGGAAGAAGGTTAAATCGAAAGCCTTAAAGTGGTTTTCTAACTTTTTCGAAAAATTACAGCTTCTCCTAAATCCACGCCTGAGCCGATGCCTGATTCTGCAATTATTACCTTCAATACCTACAGTAAAGAACTTACCAATCGATTGCTTATAATTTTAAAAGCAGTGACAAAACTGTCCCATAAATTACTCGAAATTCGCCTCCGACAAACCCGGTACGGTTCACCTAACTTTTTCAACTAACTACAAATGTGTCGCACTTGGGATTTGAATCTGCGTCGATAAAAATCATCTGCTGCCACAGAGAATCTATAAATAATAGTGCGTAAGTCCCAATAGATTAAAAAATGCTCAATTTTGGAATTTCCCCAAAGTTATCAGCTCTTCCAGGGCGAAAACTATCCCCAATTGCTGTGGATAAAATTTAGGCTATTTTGTACGCTTTATAGATCACCCGGATACCGCCACTTTTACCATTATTGCCTTGAGCACAAGGTGCTTTACGAATTCCACCACCATTTTTTGATTCAATCGCCCTGATCAGGCTATACCAAGAGATCTTGCTGGAGCTGACGATACCTTTCATCACTCACAAGCTCTTTGATTTGCTTGGTAAAAATACTGTTTTCAATAAATAAAATAGGTTTAAGTACGTCAATGGCGTATAAGAATTTTAGCAGTTTTAGAACAAAAAAAACGAGAGCTGTGAACTCTCGTTTCGCATAAGCAGAGGCTTACAAATATAAATATGAGCTATAAAAAAACCCGCATAATAGCGAGCAGGTTCTGATATTTGATCCAGACTATGGATTTTATAGAAATTATATTTCTAGATGATTTTGAATATTTTTCCACTTAAAGTACTTTGAAAAAGCATTTCAAAACTAGGTCGAATATCTTCACCATCGACGGTGATATGTTTTATATTCGAATGAGATTGGGTGGTGGCAAAATCATGATCCACAGTAGCTTGAATAGCGTATTTAACGCCAAACTGGTCTTTGATGCTGAGAGTCTGTTTAAACATATATATCCCCTTAAAAAAAATTGCAGTGGAAAGTCCACATAAACCATTGATGTTTATTATTTTTATTGATACACAACTTTATCATTTAATTTAAATAGCTGATTTAGAGAAGTGTAAAATGTACGACCATCCAAATTTAAATCAACCTCGATTCCAGATTCCAGTAGAACTCTTTTACCGACTTCAATTTGTTTTAAACCTTGACGTGTATTTTGCATTTTATGTAGAGGAATTAATGAAACAATAATTTCAGTACCATTTTTAGATTTTGCAATTAAATCATTTATTTTTAACAACTTATATCCTATTTTTTAGAAATTTTTTCAATTTTGAAAACATTTTAAAGTATAAAAAAAGCACTAATGAGTGCTTTTTATTACTGCTTATTATTACTTAGATAGCAACAATATTTACAGCATTCGGTCCTTTTTGACCTTGAGCTACACTGAATTCAACTTGCTGGCCTTCAAATAAGGTCTTGAAACCTGAATTCGCGATTTCGCTGAAATGAGCAAAAACGTCTGGACCTGATTCTTGTTGAATGAAACCAAAACCTTTAGTTTCGTTAAACCACTTAACAGTACCTTTAACAACATTTGAGTTTGACATAATATATCCTACTAATTTTTAATAATTTTTTAGTCATTTTATTGACTGATTAATAACTTTGAAATAATAAAGAAGCGACTTAAAATCTGAAAAAACGAAGGATTATGACTAAAACTGCGATACTTAAAGAAGATTTACCGGAACAAGACTTTTTTCTAGTTAACTTAACTATACACTAAAAATAGTAAAAATCAAGTTTTCTTATATGTATATTTATTAAACTAATAAAATAAGATTAAATTAATTAAAAAATTCAGTAAAATCATATTTTTATTGTAAATGTAACAATATAAGGTAATATGTAGAGTTGAGTTAGATTGATAAATAATGAATGCGATTATATAGTTCTGTAATAACAATATTGATGTTTTTAATTTCGGGAATGATGATTTTTTCCCATATGCAAGTCATAGATAAACCGCCAAATTTTATAGCTTTAAATACTGATAATTAGCAGTATGTGATAAAAAACCGCCTGTTAGGTTAATGCCAGTCAGTTAAGGAAATTTAGATTAAAAATAAATCTAAATTTCCTTATTTTTGAATTTTAATTGATCTAATTTTATGTGTTATTGAACATAATTTTAGTTCTGAAATTCTTAACTGATCAGCATTAGCCTGTTAGGTAGTTTTTTACTTTTGAAGAAATAATAAATATCTTTTATTTAACATAAACCCTCATATACAAAATTCGGGTGTCAGCCCCAAATAGAAATGTCCGGTTGCTCCAAAGTAAAAATTTCCGCTTTTAGAATACGCACTTTTGTGAGTGTCGAAGCGGACGGTTTGAATTACAGCAGATTGATGGATTCCTCGCTCCAAGCGCCTAAAATGAGCCAATGTCTGGCTGCCCTGCTTGATCGAGCAATTGAATCGTCAATTTATTCAGTCCTTAAGGATTGTAGAGGGTGGTTCAATGAGCTGGGTACCATTCTTGTGAGCAAATGCCTCATCCATTTTCTGCGCAACAGCACTGGGTTCACCATGTTTCGCAATATATTCAGCCCTTCTTTGCATAAACTCCGCTTCTCTTTGTTGAGCTCGCTGTATTGATTCATCAGGCTGTTGCCGTGGTTGTGTCGTCTTATAATTATAGAAGCCGACACCACAAACCAGGACAATCAAAAAAGCGATTTGTTTTTTAACAACTTTATTCACTTGCTCTCATCTCTATCAAATACCATCGCTTTTCCAGGCAGCAAAATTTCACCCTATTTAAAAAAATGGCTCAGTTATTTTATTCATCAATCTATTGATATTGTTAAATATTTATAAAGAGCCATTTCATCATCTTAAAATACGACTACCTTCAATCCACACCCAAAGCTTTAAATACCGCATCCACAGGATCCGCATAGAAGTTGGTCTGGAAGTTGATAAACAGTTCCACAGGAATCATTGGGATATCTGCCGCACTACTCATTGGCAAAGCAACCTTCTTGGCACCCGCATCAAAAGCCACCTGAAGACACTCAGCAATACTTTCCACCGGTGTCACAGAACCACCCAAGCTCATATCACCCAGTACCACCATCTGACTTTGTACCGATCGTCCTAACAGGCCAGAAGCAAAAGCCACTAAACTTGGCAGAGCAAGATGGCTGAGCGGGCCGGTATTCTGTAATTCCACCACATGTAAGTGGAAGTCATGTTCCAGCACCTTACTGCCACCCGAGATCCGGGATGCATTGGCCTTGAAGTAGTCAAATGCAATTTTGTCCTGCTCCTTGGCACTACTTGAATTCCATAAGCCTGATGTCGCCAGCTTTCCTGAACCTTTGGTGACTTGAAGTTCTAAGCGGTATAACCTCGGCATGCCTTTATTACTGAGCCCGATGGTATATAAGAAACCTGGCTTGGCTGGACCTTCGGGAATCAGTCCACCACCACCCTGCTCTTTTACCGATACAAAATGTTCTTCTAAGGTATCATTATCGATATAGCTGAAATGAACATCATAGAATTCCATGCCACCAATTTTCTTCAGCGGCTCTTTGATACGACGGCGCACCTGCAACGCATATTCCAGACACTGGCGTACATCTTCTTTATTAAACTGACCGTGTGGGTAGAGTAGCTTCATCAATCCGGAAACCGTCTTGCGAACGGCGATCACATCACGCTGATTCAGGTTGTTACCGAGTTTGAAGTACTTCTCAATGGAATCTGCAAAGCTACGCTTGCGCATTTCCCGGAAGAATTCAGCCAGATAATCAACGATCAATCCATAACGGTTGGTGAAAAACTCCGGGCGCATCTTCGGAATTTCCCAGCCGGGGATATAAGCATGAAAACGATCGAAGAATGCTGAATCGATCATGGCTTCAGGGAAAGGTGCCAACAGATGGCTGGTTTTGCCCAGAGATTCAACGCTTTGGTTGATATTCCCCACAAAAACCATCGAAGCTGAGGCTTCCATCTGTTCCCGGCTACGGGCAAAAGATCCTGAGGCCATGTAGTCTTTCATGATCTGTACGCCATCTTTGTCCTTTTGAATGCACGATTACGACCTAAGTGTTTGAAGGGTGGATTGAACACGATTTATTACCAAAATTAAAGAAAAAAAGTGTTTTAATTATGGATAATGCTTCTTTTCATAAAGGTCAAAAATTACAAGAACTCCTGAAAAAAGTAGGTCATTATTTAGTTTGGTTACCCCAATATAGTCCTGATTTAAATCCAATCGAAAAAATGTGGTCTAGAGTGAAATCTGTTCGAAATAAATTTAGAGTTGCAGATAGTGATAAATTATTTAAAGATCACTGTGGTGATTTATTTAGTATTTAGCTATATCAACTAAAATACACAGCGAACTGGTTTTGCAAATGGGGGAAATATGGGCTTTAGATTTCACAAGAGTATTAAACTGCTACCCGGATTAAAAATTAATCTGACGCATAAGGGCATCAGCAGTGCGAGCATTGGCAAACCCGGTGCTTCTCTAAATATTGGTAAAAAAGGCACTCGAACCAGCGTGGGCATTCCAGGAACAGGACTCTCTTATTCCAAACATCACCCCTATACAAATAGCCCGAATACCCCACAGAATACATCTCAGCAACCACCACGATTGCATCGCCCAAGTATGGAGACATCCAGATCAACTGTCTGGCTTTGGATCGCTTTTGGGGTGTTGTGTTTTATTGTCGGTGCAATGATTTTTTAGCGGACAGTATTTCGTAGCTTAAGTTAAAAATAAGAATGATTAGCTAATTCTTTCTAAACAATTTAGAATAAAAATCACACAGCTTTGGATGGTCATACAAGACGTGCATCTACCAGATATCCAATATTTTTTATTAGCTTATCCGATTTGTTTAAGTCTGATAGGTGCTGTTTTTATTGCTACGCATCTAGGCTTTCAAGCGCCTAAATATTTATTCTGGATGGGCTTGGCTTGCATTTTTCCATCCATAGGATTAGCCGCACAGACACTGATGAGTAATGCTCAACTGAGGCTGACCGCGCCATGGCTGGCACTTTTTTATTTAGGTGGTGCTTGGGCCGTTGCCCATGGCATGCTGTTAAAAGCCAATTCAAAATCAAATATATTTGTAGCAAGCACTTTGATTGTAGTGGGTATGGGGTCACTGTTATATTTTACCCATGTCGATGAACAGTTGTGGCCCCGCATCGTCACCATTAATATTATGATTTTATGCTTGGAAGCTTTAGCACTTCCAAAAATCTATGTTTTATTTAAAAAAACCTACGCCTTAGAAATGCTTTTATGTGCGAGTTATTTTCTCTTATTTGCTTATGGGGTGCTTAGAACCTCAATTGTCATTATATATTTTCAAAATGTGCAAAACGTCGCCTTGGCAACAACAACATGGTGGATGACCATGATTGCTGTCAATCTGTTCCTCAGCCTGTGGTTTGCAATTATAGTTTCAGCGGTAGCGGTAAAAGAACGGTTTGATATCATTAACGAAGAAAGGTTGAGAGATTCTTTAACCAAGCTGTATAACCGCAATGGTTTTTTAGAAAAAACCAAAGATTTGTTTAATGAATTGCAGCACGGTGAAGTCTATCTGGTGATGTGTGACCTTGATAGTTTTAAGGAGATCAATGATACCTGGGGGCATGTGGTCGGGGACAACATCCTATTGGAAATTGCAAATCTATTAAAATCCAACATTCGGCAAGGTGATATTGCCGGCAGATTTGGCGGAGAAGAATTTATTGTATTATTGCAAAGTGCAGATCAAGAATCTTCTTTTGTTTTGCTGGAACGCTTACGTAAAAAGATTGAAGGGCACCTTTTTGTTCATCAGATTCGAGTGACTGCAAGTTTTGGGGCCGCCAAAATAGATGCAGAGTCCCAGTTAATGAGTGCTTTAGAAACCGCAGATCAACGTTTATACCAAGCTAAAAATAATGGCCGAAACAGAGTGTGTTTTAACTAACCTAAGTAGACTCCACTTTACTTATTTTCAGATAGCAACCAATCGAGAGCACTCATTTTTACAATACCATTATAATTCGCTTCAGTCCCTATCGTGTCTAAGGTAAGCAAATACTTGGGATACGAATCAGAAATTTTCTGTAATGGACGTAACTCTCGGCTGAGTGTCTCCTCATTGAGCGTTTCTAATGCCACCTGATAATAAGTTAAATTCTGTAAAGTATCGACAGCAACAAAATCAATTTCATATTCATCAACCCGCCCTACATAGACCGTATAACCTCGTCTGACAAGCTCAAGATAAATCACATTTTCTAAGATATGACCTTGATCAGCATTAGCATCAGGCAACATAATCCGGCGCAATCCGACATCAACTAAATAGTATTTTTCAGAGGATTGTAATAACTCACGCCCGCGTACTTTAAATTGTGCGGCACTATAAAATAACAAACTGTCCTGTAAGCCCTGAATATAGCGTTTTACTGTTTCAAATGAAATTTTAACCCCACTTGAAACAAAGGTATTTTTAATTTTATTGATGGAAATAGGTGAGCCTGTCACGCTTGCCAAATATCTTGCGACACGCTCGAGAGAGTTAATATCGGCAGTATTCAAACGGGGAATAACATCTTTAAACATTACACTGGCATAGACCGCTTGCAAGTAATCATAAGTTTCCTGCTGGCTAGTCATGGCAAGCGTATAAGGGAAACTACTGTGCGTATACATGGCATACAAATCACGATTGGATAATTGTTGGATGATCGGATTATTTTCAATATGCCACTGTTTAAATTCTTGGAATGACAGAGGTAGAACATGTTGCTCGATATAGCGTCCTGTAAGTAAAGTCGCAAGTTCTCCACTTAGAAAGAATGCATTTGAGCCTGTAATATATAAATCGATATAATCCCGAACATATAAAGAGTCGACTACTTTCTCAAAATTTGTAACATGTTGTATTTCATCTAAAAACACATAGTTTTTTTTACTTTTATCAACTTTGGACAATACATAATCATGTAGTTTACGGTAATCGGTGAGTTCTTCAAATTCCATAAATTCGAAGTTGATGGCAATGATGTTTTCGGCTTGTACACCCTGTGCTTTTAGGTCTTGTTGAAACATCGCCAATAAGGTGGATTTTCCAGAGCGACGCACACCTGAAAGTACTTTAATGACATCACGGTCTTGCCATGTATTCAGAAATTTTAAGTAACCATCACGTCGAATATTAGTTTTTCTCATTGTTTCCACTTAAACTCTAAAGTTTTAATTAATTCTATCAAAGTTTAGATACTAAGTTAAAATATATTTAATTAAAAGGAAAGTTTCTAGTTCATGTGAAATATTTAAAATTCTAAACTGCTGTTATAGCAGTTTAGAGACGCTAATCACGACAAGCTCCAAGATACCAGGTCTACTCTTTAGACGAAATTTGATAGGTTTTCATCGATGAGATAATCCAAATTCTGTCTTTTTGATTATTTTCTATGTCATGTTATGTCATTGCTGCTACGACTTATTTGTCATATAAATTGAGTGAAAAGTAAATGGAATTACTATGTTAACTAGAGTGGAACTCATTTTTGTGGTGCTGATGGTGTCAGGCTTAATCTTGATTGCTTATGAAATGCTAAAAGGTTTATTCTAGGGCATCTACACATGATTTTTGATCAAAAAAAATGCCCAGAGAAGGATCAATGGGCAAAACTAAGGACCTTGACGGTCATTCAGAAACTACAGCTAGCTTCTAGCTATGATTCTGCACTTAATTAAAAAAAGCTACACTGGCTGAATATATCAAAAGTTAAATCATGTGATTTATCATTAATTAACACACTTGAGAAAATGAGTTCATCACTCTGCTGATTAATACAGTAATTCACCAAACAAATCCGCTCTAATCTCTTCCAGGCTCAGATCTGATTTCATTCTATTACAGAGTGGATGAACCAGCAGACCATTCTCTAGCACCCCTTGGCCACCTGCGGCTTTGGCAATCCGATGATCCGATTCAGTAGAATCGAGATAGATTAATCCATCACAAATGGGGCAAAAGTTATGATTACCCACCAGAAAATTGTGCTTAAGCAAATTTTTGGTTAATGCTGAAAAGGCCTTGGGCTTTGATCGAGAGATCGGGCTAATCGATTCAACATATCCGACTACATGCTCTACAACCCCATCATCATAATTACCCAAAAATCTTTCAGAATAAAACTCATTAAAGTTGATGTACTTGAAAGCCTTTGACATCGACAAAATAAAGGTGTTCAGGCATTCTTCATCTTCAAAATCGACATCCATTTCCAGGCTTAAACAGATAAAGGCTTTATAAACGATTTGTAGCCGATCATAGCCTTTAATCCCACTGCCGAACTTACCGACCGTTTCAGTGGTCGCCACTGGAAAATTGGCAATCAAGAACTCAATACTACGGCGGACACGTGTAAACTCTTTAAAGCTAATGGTTCGATGGTGAATCTGCATCAGGCTTTCATGAATTTCAAACACAATAGCAAACCATGCCAGAAAGGAAGTAATCTGAAAACGCTGGTCCTTATAAAAATATAAGAACGGATGTAAGCCCAAACTCGGAACCCCAGTATTTTTTACAGGAGTGGCCATTCTGCAAAGGACCGTAAACAGATGTGACATGATCTTTTCAACGCGTTCACCCTGATTCAGGCTCATGATATTATGAATCTGATCACCCGCGATGATATTCATGAGCTCATTGACCAAGCCAATTTTTTTGCCATGACTCATTTCAGTATCTAATAATATGGTAGAGAAAAGCAGCTGATGGATCTTCTCCCCCAACTCGATCAGCGAATTTAAACGTGTATATTGAAGCTCTTCTAAATTGGATTTATTGTCATTGATATAACAACAGGCATAGATCGCATAATATGCATCACTTCCCCGACTTCTTAGATGATATTCCTCATATTTATCTAGGCGTTTAGTATCTGAATTAATCGATTGGAATACGCGTCTTGCGTCTTCTGGAGTACCAAGCACTTGCCGGAAACTGATTTTAATATCGTCTAATTTATATTTTTGTTCTGCAAATTTAGGATCAATACAAATTTTTTGGAAGTCAGCTAGATCTCCTAAATGATTTCGCAGGTCACGAATATCTTCTTTTTGTTGATCGCTAAAATTAGGCGCTTGAGTGGCTTGTTCATCTGCAAAATATCTCTTGACCCAAGCATAAATACTCGAAAGACGATGCGCCCCATCGATAATATAGATGTTGCCGTGTATATCTTTCCAATACAAGATACACAAATTGATATTTTGATCTTCTGTACAATTCTCAATAAAGTTTGCAATTTCCTGCACACTCCAACATTCAGTAGAACGCTGGTTATCCGCTTTAAATAAACATTTGATGATGGCATGCTTTTCAAAATCAGTCAGTGCCACTTCAAAATTATCACGCTGCATTGAAGGCGACATTTCTTCTGGCAACATGACTTTACGCTGAATGATATTCGTCAGTAATCGAGTTTGGCCCATTTTTTGTTTTCTCCAGGCAGCACTTTCCTATATTCGCTAAAGCACGAAATTTGAAAGTGCATATAGTTCAATTTAGTTAAAGCGATGAATTAAATGACCGTCAATATCCGGTCAGCGCTAACAAAAGAAACCTAAGAGAAATGGGTACTTTTAAGATGATATTTTTCATATTGTAATCTCGTTGATCAATGTGAAATTTGCCAACATCTTTTCCACGAGATGGTGGCAAACCAAATAGGGGTGGAAATACCGCTCAACGAAACGGCCAGTCATAGACTGCCCTACTTGGCCTGCCATAAAGCATTGCCATGCAGACACAAAAGAGCCACTAAAAGTGACTCTTTAGTACGTTGAGATGCGGGTTTCCACGCCCGATTACAGATTTTGCTGTAATGTAATTATCATATGGGTATCTTTTTCTTTGGTCAAACCAAATTAGAATTTTTTTATTCATTTTTAAATAAAAAATATAAATCGATAACGTATGGATCAAATTGAAAGCAAAGAAAAAAATCAAATTCGCGGATTCCCAGGCCTTTGCTTTGTTAAAATCTGATTTGCCAAGCAAAGGCCTGGGCCCCTTAAATTGAACGATATCTGCTTAGGCTATTTCCATAAGGAAGTGTGTTGTACAGCTTCCAGTAGCAAATCAAATGCAAGGAATAATGTGATGTTTTTATTGCTTTGTTGATCCATAAAAAATACCTGAGTCTCTATTATTAAGTGATAAATGAGCAGCAAGAAGTTTTCCTAGTCAGGTAAATGATATTTATGCACACGTAGCTGTCTTGAACAAATTCACAGAATTATGATCTCTAATCACCAAATATCGTACACTCAACCACGCAAGTACCCATCGCACGGCACTTAATGACGCTTGTTTAGACATAATTCTAAAATAATCATATTTATTATGTTTCATCACTATCGGAAAAAACTGATGTTCTGTAAGGATTGAAAGCATAGGTTCATCCTCTGCCGTAAAATGCATCAATACTTTTGTTACATTACTTTCATACAACCATTTTTTTATTAACCAATTATAAGTTTCTGATTGGTTTTGTTCTAAATAATCAAATCGCTCTAAAATCTCTTGTGCAGAATTAAAATCTACAGCACTTAGTAATTCAGGCAAACGTGCTAACTTTCCTTGTGTCGATAATGGATGTCTTCCTATATTTGAACCACGTTTACCTGACGGAATGTTTGCCATCGTAATTAAAGCTCTCTTCCAGGACTCAATATCTAATCGTGGCTGCCCCTGCCCAGAAATAAGATACCGCTCAATATCTTCAAACTTTTGAAATAATTCGTGTTTAATTACTTTTCCCGTCGAATTCCCCCTTTTTTGAGCATAGATGACCCACCTCTGACTTTGTCTTTTTTTGAGTACATATTTTTCGATGGTATCTCTCAACTCATATTTTAGATTACCATTCTGTTGATGAATCGCTTGGAAATGCCTGAATAAATTACTCCGACTCATGACTCGCTTAAAAAATGCAGTATGTAAATTGGGTTGCTGTTGTTGCATGCTATAGGCATAAGTAGCCAGAAATAAGATATGAACATAATGCTTTAATGTTGTCGATTCATGTAAATGTCCAAGCACTCGACTAATCGCCTTAATCCCTTGCCCAACCTGTCCTTCATTGCCTACTAGCGTATTAAATTGCTCATTCGATGGCATCCAATTTTGTAGCCATGGCAGTTCTATCGTAAGCGCTTTAAAATCCACCACTGTTTGCAAACACTTTAAAGTATATGCACTTGCAAACGTATGTCTTAAATGATGTAAGCTGAGATCAACATCTCCTGTGACTTTCTTTAATATTTGAGATATTTGATTAAAAAAAGGCCTATGCTCACTGTTCTCATCAGACATTAATATCGATTTTTTTTTATTCTTATAAATGTCCTCTAATCCCTTTTGAATCGTCTGACTTAACAAACTCATCGGAACAACACGTTCTGATCCAAGTGTTTTTAACTGATGCTCACCATAAGGACGAATTCGAAGCATATCCTCATCAATATCTAAGGGCCGTAAATGAAGTGTCTCTGAACGGCGTACACCCATCGCTGCAGATAAACGAAAATGACGCTGAATCTCTAGACGTAAAGCAGCATCATTCACCCCAGATTCTACAGATTGTAATATTTGAACGATCTGCTGCACTTCATTTTTTGAAAAAACTTTAGCACTTGCTTGATGCGCTGTACGCTTGTGTAACTTTATACGATTATCATTTAACTGAATTAAAAAATCTCTAAAGCGATTCCACGCAGCGAGATGCTTGCGGTGTGGAAAATGCTCTTGCGTCAACTCCATCCATTTTTGAAATACATCTTCATCAATCTGGCTATCTTTTGTTAAATCTTCTGAAAACCCCAATATACCTGCACTGACGATGGCCAAATGTAGATGAATCATATTTCGATTCTGTAGACTTAACTCTTCTGCATCACAGCGTAAAATCAGCCATCGCACAAAGCACGTTAATAAATTGACTGAGTCGTGATTCGTTTTATTATTGGCAAGCTGTTTAAGCCAAATACTTGATCTAGATTCACCTTTTAGTTGCTGAATCATCGCTAAAATATCAGACAAATGGAGTTGCTCATCTTCTATTCCTATTTCACTTTCTGGCTCAGTGCTATCTAAATTTGTGGTTAATTTTTCATATTCGAATAAGCGTAATAATTCATTTATTGAAAGATCTTCAGTCAGGACTTGGCCTGATATATAACCTGCAATCAGCGGAGTGCTATTTAACATCACATTTTGCTGTAAAGCTTTCAACCATTGAGCTAACGATAGAGTTGACTTAACCCCTATTTGTTTTAAATATGTATTAAAACACTTTTGCCAAGCCGTTCTTTGTTGATTTCTTGGCTGTGCTAAAATCTCTTTTAATCGGGGCTGTAGATACTGTCGGTCTACTAAAATTAACGTCGAGACATAAGGACTTAACAGTACTGTACGGCGTATCTTTGTCACAGATCTATCATTATTCACTGTCAGTTCAACGAGCCGACTATTCCCCATAGCGACTATATGTTGATCAGAAGCAATAAACTCCAACATCGCTTGTAAATGGCTTACTCGGCACAGTTGCGAATACAGGGACAGTACAACCAGCAAACGTCCTATTTCAATATCACAATTTTGATATTCAGGTAAATGTTCTAAATCTCTCTGAATAAGAGCAAGTAAGTTCTGTTCAATATAACACCAGATACTAAAATTATTTTCAGATGTCAGCCATGTGCGATTCGCTTGTTGAGGAAGCTGAACGAATAAAGGAATTTTAGTTTTATCACGAATATAAGCACAATATGCCTTGATCGCTTGTGGCAAATCAATCTTTGAATTTTTAGCTAAATTAGAAGCCAATACATGTCCAAGCTCTAAAGATACTTGAGGCTCAGGATTTCCTTCAAAAATCAACTGACAATAGGGCTCATACTCAGAGTTTTTCAGCCATTCTTCCACGTCATTTTCTGAATATTGTATTCTCGGCTTCATCTCTGCCTGAACTGTTTTAGTTTCCTGGGTTAAAACAAATGTTGGAATATTCTGGGTTGCTAAAAAATCAAAAACATCAAGACATTCGAAACCTAACTGTTTTTGCAAGTTTTCTTGTACATCAAGCCACTGTTGTTTAAATGTTGATACAGGAAATACTGATAACATATCCCATGGATAACGACCGCGCACCCAGTGCCCAAGTCCAGCATCCTTGAACCGTCCAGATAACTGATTATCATCAGAGCGAACCAGCTTCCGTGCCCAATTTCTGACTAATCCTTCAATCTGAAGAGGATCACAAAGTTGCACAGCATAAGATGATAAATCAACACGTGGTTCAACTTGATGTCCTAGCATTCTCATCAAAGCACGTAAAATTTGAATCTGTCTGATCAACGCTCCCGTCAATGGCACATAGCGATCGGTTGATTCATCTGGACGATGTTTATCTTGAATCAATGCCCAACTTTGCTGACTGATCCACTTTGAAAATGGTTGCTTAATCCCTCTTCCTGCAGTGGCAAGATTCATCCATAATTCTGTATACAACGTTAAGTTATCAAAGAGCATCTGCCAATCTTTCTGTTCGGCAGCCTGATTTATCGTTGTTTTTATGCGTGTAATTTCATTTTGTATTTCAGCAATCTTGATCCCTGTCGGGCTACCCACACGTTCACTAGAAGAGTGTATATATTCAGGAATATCAATTTTTATCGTTCTTAAACAATCCGCCCATAACTGTTCAAGTTTCTTTTGATCAAAAGATGCATAATGAATCAAGTTATCATAATTCAGACCTGATGCATTCGTCACTGCTTTAACGACAGCTAAATCACCTTGGCTATGCTGATATAACAACTGCGGAAGAACATCTTTAATACTTTTGAGGCTTATTTCTAATTCTTTAGGCACACTATTAATAAGTGTTTTCACTTCGCGCTCAACTGCGAGTTGACGGGTTTTAATCGCAAGATTTTTTACTTGACTCACCAAATTATTGAGCTCATTTGGTAAAACTAAATGTAGTCTCTTGGTCCATGGCACATGAAATTTAGATTCTTCTGGCTTTATTTTGAGTGTTGGTGTACCTGCGAAAACACTCAATACATATGCAGATAAAGTATGATCATACAGAATAGTAATATTATGCTGATCAGTGTGTTGATCATACTGATCAGCAATATTGTTCTGATCAGTATTTTGACTAAAATACGGCGCTGTTAACTCACTCACCGAACGTCCTGTAAGTAAACTCAATATTAAAGCTAATTTTGCGCGTAGAATTAAGCTAGTATCAGCCTCACATGGTCGACATAATCTAAATACTTCTTGGATCGAATTTAATGACAATTTCCATTTGGTCCAAACCAAACCAACATTTGCAGCTTCAAGATGCTGAGAAACAGACTTAGAGGCATAAAAACCTCGAATTAAATCGGATTGTTCTGCCAAAAAAAATGTAAATAACGGCTCCAATGGTGTTTCATCTTCTTCAATATCATCATACCCAAATACATCAGTGACCAGACCACGATGTATTTCATCCATATCCTCCAAAGGTTGGATGGCTATAGCTTAAATGAGCGTATGACGTCACAGCTTGTTTGTAATGCACTGAGTATGGCTATTGGCAATCATGAGCCAACTGAAGGCTTGATCGTTCATTCAGATAGGGGTAGTCAATATTGCAGTCATGAATATCGGAATATACTTGAAAAATATGGATTTCAGGGTTCAATGACTAAACGCGGTGATTGTTACGATAATGCACCGATTGAGAGCTTTTGGGGAATATTAAAAAATGAATTGGTTCATCATCGCAACTATCAAACAAGAGAGGAAGCTAAAGCAGATATTACAAAATACATAGAGCTATTTTATAATCAGCAGAGAGTTCAGAAAGGACTGGATTTTAAAACACCAAATCAAACAGCAGAGGACTTTTTTAAATTGGCTGCATAGAATCTCCCAAGTCGAAGTGTCCTGTTTTTTCAGCACACATCAAAATGGGTAACTTCCTATTTTTCAAGAGCTATGTCCGATCAAGTCTGAATTAATACATCTAATCAACAGATTTTTCGATCTCTAAGAACTTTTTAAGGGAACATCATCGACTCAAATCTCTATTTGCAACAGTGCCAAAATTATAACTAAATCTTTTAATTTAATATTAAAACTAAATCCATATTTTTAACCTGATTACCCACACCCATTAAAACTTCCTGAACCACACAGTCCTGATCAGCTTTAATCACAATCTCCATTTTCATTGCTTCAATGGTAAATAAGGTTTCACCTTTCCTGACAGACTGACCAAGTTTTACAGGTACTGTACTAATCATGCCCGGCATCGAAGCACCGATATGTTTTGGATTCTTCGGGTCTGCCTTTGAATGAGCCGTCGATTCTTTTTGGCTTGCCTGTTTAATCTGAACCAGACGTAACTGGCCGTTCAGCTCTACAAACAGATCAATCACTCCATCCTTGGCTTCTGAGCGGCCCAACAGTTTTATTTCGAGTACTTTACCGCGTTCAAGTTCGATTTCGACTGGACTTTGCTCTTTTAGACCATAAAAGAACGCTGAAGATGGAATACTTGAGACCGTGCCATATTTCATTTCGTGCTGCATAAAGTCGGTAAAGACTTTTGGATACATCAGGTATGACGCCAATTCTTGTTCAGTGACTAGTTTCCCAAACATATTCTCAAGCATTGCTTTTTTACCCGCCAGATCGGCTGGTGGCATAACTGCACCAAGACGGTCATTTAACGGGGCTGCACCTTTTAATACCTTGTTCTGTAACTTTTCTGGAAAACCATGTACTGGTATGCCTAGCTCCCCCTTAAACAGGGAAACCACCGACTCAGGGAAATCAATTTCAAGTTCAGAATCTTCAATATCTTGTGGACTAAGATTGTTCGATACCATATATAAGGCCATATCACCCACCACTTTAGAGGTTGGAGTGACTTTAACAATGTCACCGAACAATAAGTTAACTTGTGCATAGGCATCAGATACTTCCGTCCAGCGCTCTTCAATACCCATTGAACGAGCTTGTTCACGCAAGTTAGTATATTGTCCACCCGGCATTTCATGATGATAGACATCAGCTGTACCAGCACGCATATCCGCCTCAAACGGCTTATAGATATGGCGCACACCTTCCCAGTATGTCGAAAGCTGTTGCAGGTTGTTAGGGTTAAGTCCTGTGTCCCGATCTGTATTTTGTAAGGCCGCAACCACAGAGCCCATGCTTGGTTGTGAAGTGAGACCGCTCATGGCATCCATGGCAGTATCAACAGCATCTACGCCTGCCTCAATTGCTGACAAAATACTGGCTGCTGCAATACCACTGGTGTCATGGGTATGAAAATGAACTGGCAGTCCGGTTTCTTCTTTCAATGCTTTGACCAGCTCACGTGCTGCGGCTGGTTTGCATATCCCCGCCATATCTTTAATAGCCAGGATATTGGCTCCTGCCTTTTGTAGCTGCTTTGCCATATCAACATAGTAGTTGAGGTTATATCTGCGGTTATTGTCAAAGATATCGCTGGTATAACAGATTGCTGTTTCACACAACATGCCCGACTCTCGAACCGCATCAATAGCAACCCGCATGTTATCAACTGCATTTAGCGAATCGAATACACGAAATAAATCGATTCCACCTTGTGCTGCCTGTGCAATAAAGTGGCGAACCACATTATCTGGATAGTTGGTATAACCCACGGCATTAGATGAGCGAAGCAACATTTGAAATAAAATGTTCGGCACTGCTTCACGAAGTCTAGCTAAACGTTCCCACGGATCTTCTTTTAAAAAACGCATCGACACATCAAAGGTTGCGCCCCCCCAGCACTCTAGTGAAAATAGCTCACTGGCCATCTGGGAGTAATAAGGTGCAATAGCCAACATATCTGCGGTCCGCATTCGTGTTGCAAATAAGGACTGGTGGGCATCACGCATAGTGGTATCAGTAACCAATACACGCTTTTGATCTAGCATCCAATTTGAGAACCCTTCTGCACCCAGTAATTTAAACTGGTCTCGGGTTCCGCTTGGAATATTCTGATTCAAGTTAAATATTGGTAACTGTGCTGGAGCTGGAACTGTCTCAGGAAGCGGACGTCCTTTAAGTTCAGGTTGCCCATTGACGGTAATGTCACCTAAAAACTCTAATAACTTTGTCGCACGGTCCTGCTTAGGTTTAAGGTTAAATAATTCAGGAGTGGTATCAATAAATCGGGTAGTACAGGTACCTTGTGTAAATAGAGGATGTGTCACCACATTTTCTAGAAATGCCAAATTATTTGAAACACCACGAATACGAAACTCTTGTAATGCTCGTAGCATACGGGCATTAGCTTCATCCGCACTTGCACCACGAACCGTTACCTTAGCCAGTAATGAATCATAATAAGGCGTAATGACTGCACCAGTATAGGCAGTACCACTGTCTACCCGTACCCCAAAACCAGTTGCGCTACGAAATGCGGTCAAACGTCCATAGTCCGGCATAAAGCCATTTTTAGGGTCTTCGGTGGTGAGACGGCATTGTAATGCATGGCCTAACAGTTTAATTTGCTCCTGGGGTGGAATAAAACTGCTACCATCTCCAATCGCGGCACCTTCAGTCACCCGAATTTGTGCTTTAACAATATCAATGCCAGTAATTTCTTCTGTGACTGTATGCTCCACCTGAATACGCGGGTTAACTTCAATAAAATAGAAGTTTTCTGTTTCAGCATCCATTAAGAACTCGACCGTACCGGCGTGAGTATAATTTACTGCGCGAGCCAATCTTAAAGCGGCCTCACATATTTTATTACGTTGGGCTTCGGACAAATAAGGTGCAGGCGCACGCTCAACCACCTTCTGATTACGTCGTTGGACAGTGCAATCTCGTTCAAATAGATGCACAATATTGCTATGGGTATCACCTAATATCTGCACTTCTACATGACGGGCATGGCGAATCAGTTTCTCTAGATAAACTTCGTCATTGCCAAACGCAGATTTGGCTTCACGACGTGCAACAGTAATTGCATCTTCGAGTTCCTTCTCATGTTCAACCACGCGCATGCCACGACCTCCACCGCCCCAGCTCGCTTTGAGCATGAGTGGATAGCCTACCTCAGCTGCCAGTAACTGACAGTCTTCAATGCATTCAGGTAGTGCTGCTGTAGCAGGAATAACTGGCACACATGCAACCATTGCAACCTTACGGGCCATCACTTTATTGCCTAACTGACGCATTACTTCTGGTTTTGGACCGATAAAGCGAATGCCAGCTTGGCTACAAGCCTCTGCAAACTCAGGGTTTTCAGACAGGAAGCCATAACCTGGGTGGATAGCATCTACCCCTGCCTCAACTGCAATACGGATAATATCTTCAATATCCAGATAGGCAGCGATTGGTTTTTTCCCTGCCCCTACCTGATAAGCTTCATCCGATTTAAAGCGATGCAGGGCAAATTTATCTTCTTCTGCATAAATTGCAACTGTACGGATGCCCATTTCTGAGGCAGCACGCATGACTCGAATCGCGATCTCGCCACGATTAGCAATAAGTATTTTCTGGATAGGCTTAATCATTTATATACCCATTTATTTCGTAATATATTCATAATCTTATTAAAGATATTCGTAGTTTGGCGCTAAATATTTTTTTAGCTAGTAAAGGAAAAGTTCGTATTTCAAAAGCTGAAATAACAATTCATTAATTTTTAAAAAATAATTTTCGAACTGAAGCCTAGTACTAAAGCGTTATTTATATAATTGGTTGCACCTGGATGGATGATGTACTGCATATTTGGTCGTAGCATTAACCATTTAACAGGGAAGTAGGAGTAATTAATTTCGAAATTATATTCAGCATCTTCATTAATATTTGAATAGTTTGCACGGAATCGGTCGCTAACACTTATTCTGTTTATTGCTAATCCAAAAATATCATTTGCATGGGTATCTAAAAGACCAATATATTTCAAACCAACTTGTTGCATATTTCCAATTTTATTCGTAGTTTTATTATGGAAACTGAAGTTCATGAATCCATATAATCCTTGATTTGGTAAATTCCTAGACGATAACTGCTGTTCTACTCCTCCCCATACTCCATATGTATTATCTTCAGACTCTCCTGTTACGATGTCCTTTTGATTATCGGCCTCATCAGAAGTATTATAAAATGCTCCTATACGATATATTCCAGGCAAGTCATTAACTGCGTTTTTAGGCTGCCATACCAACTCGACAGGAATATTAAAACCGTCTGCATCTTTTGTATCTAGATTCCATCCTTCGTTTTCTTCCAAGTTTTTTGGGTTATATTCGAATACACCAAATTGAATAAAAGCTTCAGGATTAAAACTATATTTAGACATTACTGCCCACTGGCTTACAGGTGCATTAATCCATTTATTGCCTTGCCATTTCCCCATTTGTGCACCACAAAAAGAATTATTTTGAAAGTCACAAGACATCACATTGAAATAGGTTCCCATGGCAAAACGCCCAACTCGAATACTGGTAACTGCGTTACTGAAATTCTTTTCAATCGACAGTTCTGCAAGCCTTGTACCCGAATTACCCCGACCATAATTTGCCTGTACATTGGCCAATTGCGGTGCTTGCGGATCGGAAATCTGCTCTACTGATACACTTTGCCCTTGTCTTGCCATAATTAATACTCTGACACTCACCCCGTCTACATTTATCAATTTTTCTAAATCTAAAGTTGAACCGAGTGAAAACTGGCTAACATATGTTGGGTCTTGTCGTGGGGCATATCCACCATCTGCTAAATAAGCAATATCGAGATTGGAACTAGCATCAAATTTGATTCCTTTATCTGCTAAAGCTGTTCGTTTGCCATCCCAATCCCCTGTTAAATTTGTCCGATTTACATCAAATAAGTTCTCAGCAAAACAAGCTGTATTTGTTCCAATAAGTACACTAATAAGACATAAAAAATTACTTTTTTTCATTGCACAATCCCTGCAAATTTTGAATATAAGTTTCCCTAAACAGCTAATTGAATAAGCTATTTTGAATGATTAAATTGGATTAAAAGTGGTGTGATAAAATTGCAGCATGGCGGGACTCCTGTCATACACCATGCTCAATTCACTAACAGAGTTGGACTCTCTTAGGTTAAGTGATTTTTAATTTTTGCTTTAACGGCTTCTGTAGAAATACCATAACGATCATGTAGTGTTGGTAATGCGCCTGCATCTAAAAATGCATCAGGTAAACCAATCATATCAAAACGTGGATGTTGCCCATTTCTTAATAGCAAGGTTCCAACTGCTTCACCTAAGCCTCCAACCACAGAATGATTCTCAGCAGTTAAAACTGGACGACCTCCTTTAGCTACTTCGTCTAAAATGGTCTGTTCATCTAATGGTTTAATCGTAGGTACATGTAATACAGAAACCTCTACGCCTTCTTTTTCTAGCTCTTCCGCTGCCTCAAGCGCACGCATGGTCAGTAATCCGGTAGAAATAATCAATAGGTCTTTACCAGGCTTAATGACTTGGGCCTTACCCAATTTAAATTGGTAGTTATATTTATCCAGTACCAATGGAACTTGACCACGCAACAAGCGCATATAAACAGGACCTTGATGAGCAGCAATCTGCGGAATAGCCTGTTCAATTTCCAAGGCATCACATGGATCAATGATCATTAGATTTGGCATTCCACGGAAAATGGCAATGTCTTCTGTTGCTTGGTGACTTGGTCCATATCCTGTAGTTAAACCAGGAAGGGCTGCTACAATTTTCACATTTAGATTATCTTCGGCAATCGCCATACAGATAAAATCGTAAGCTCGGCGTGAAGCAAAAACAGCATAAGTCGTGGCAAAAGGAACGAAACCTTCTCGAGCTAATCCAGCAGCAGCGCTCATCAAGAGTTGTTCGGCCATTCCCATTTGAAAGAACTTGTCTGGATTTTGATTCGCGAAAATATGTAAATCTGTATATTTGGATAGATCTGCTGATAATCCAACAATATCATCACGCTCTTTCGCTAGTGCATTTAAAGCATGTCCAAATGGTGCAGACTTGGTTGGTTGCCCTTCTGCAGCAATAGAAGCAATCATGGCAGACGTTTTTAATTTTTTCTTAGGAGAGTTCGCTAATTGGCTCATGGATCTAGACTCCTTATTTGCCGTAATGGGTTAATATATTTAAAGCTTCATCCCATTCACGTTCATCCACGCGAATAAAATGTGTTTTTTCACGGCTTTCTAAAAATGAAACACCTTTACCCATTTTGGTATCGCAAATAATGACCCTTGGGCATGTTCCTTCGTGACTTTTCGCTTGATCGAAAGCATCAAGTAAAGCTTCCATATTGTTGCCATCTACGCGTTGGGTATACCAACCAAAAGACTGCCAACGATCTACAATCGGTTCAAAAGCTAGAATTTCACTTGAATGCCCATCGGCTTGCTGATTATTCACATCAATAATTGCGATGAGATTATCTAATTTCCAATGTGAAGCTGACATGACAGCTTCCCATGTCGAGCCCTCATTCAGCTCACCGTCTGATAGGAAGTTATAAACAAAAGATTCTGATTTCTTTTGCTTTAATCCGAGGCAAGCACCTACCGCAATGCCTAAACCATGACCCAATGAACCACCTGTGATTTCCATACCAGGGGTATACGTTGCCATGCCTGACATAGGTAAACGACTGTCATCAGAACCATAAGTTTCTAGTTCTTGAAGTGGAATAACTTTTGCTTCGATCAAAGCTGCATATAAAGCAATTGCATAATGACCTATTGAAAGATAAAAGCGATCTCGTCCTTCCCACTCAGGATTCTCAGGCTGATATTTCATTGCATGAAAATAAGAAACTGCAAGTAGATCAGCTGCACCTAAGGCCTGCCCAACATAACCTTGGCCCTGTACTTGTCCCATACGTAACGCATGTTGACGAATGTTATAGGCACGTTGCTGTAGTTCAGCAATACGAGCTTCTTTATTAATATTTGACATGATTAACTTCTCTTATTAACGATTAACAAGTTTTGCTGGAACGCGCGTTACCAGTGTGGCACCGACAAGTAAAACTGCTGTGATTAAGAACATACCTATGGCATTAGAACCTGTATTAGTCGTAATCCAGCCGATGAGAAATGGAGAACAAAATCCAGCGAGATTGGCAAAACTATTGATTCCAGCAATACCAGCAGCGGCTGAAACACCACCTAAAAAGTTGGTTGGCAACATCCAAAACAAAGAAGATGCAGTGAGTACACCCGATGCCGCAATACATAAACAAATCAGCGATAGGGTTAGATTTGAGGCAAACAATGTTGCGAAGGTCAGTGCAATTGCACCAGCACACATAGGAATAATTAAATGCCAGCGACGCTCTCTAAAGTGATCTCCGCTACGGCCTGCTAACAGCATTACAACTATGGCACACATATAAGGCAGGCTGGTCAACAAGCCAATATGCCAGTTGTCACTAATACCCGAGTTACGAATTAATGTCGGCAACCAGAAAGTAATTGCATATTGTCCCATTACGACACAAAAGTAGATTCCAGCAAGTAACCACAAGCGTTTATCACTAATGAAGTCTTTAATACTGCTATGCCCTTCTTTCTGCTGATTATCTTGTGAAATTTCTTGTTGAACTAAATTCTTTTCAGCACTTGTTAACCAATGTGCATCTTGAACAGAATCTTTAAGAACTGCGAGGACTAACAAACCAACAACCACTGTAGGTATAGCTTCAAGTACAAACATCCATTGCCAACCATGCCACCCTTGCACATTGTTCATTTGGTCCATGATTAAGCCAGATAGAGGCCCACCGATCATTCCTGAAATTGGAATCGCAATAAACCAAAGCACAGTCATACGGGCCCGACGATAAGAGGGGAACCAATATGTAAGATAAAGTAATAGACCTGGCGCTAATCCAGCTTCAGCAACACCAAGTAAGAAGCGTAAGGTATAGAATTGCCACTCTGTTTCAACAAATGCAAAACAGCCTGACAAAATACCCCATGTAATCATGATCCGAGCAATCCAACGTCGAGCACCAACTTTATGCAGCACAATATTGCTGGGTACTTCACATAAGAAATATCCTATAAAGAAAATACCTGCGCCAAGTCCATAAACAGCTTCACTGAACTGTAAATCACTCATCATTTGAAGTTTTGCAAAACCAACATTTACACGGTCTAGGTAAGCACAAAAATAACAAAGCATTAAAAATGGCATCAACCGAAATGCAATTTTTCGATATGCAGATTTACGAATAGCATCTGTATCAGATGAAAATACGGTATCCATCATGCGAGTCCCTTTACATTGGGCCACAATATCCTCTCGTGGCCATGTCTCTATTTCAAATTTTTTAATACTAATACTGAGTTTTAGTGAATCAGCATTCCGCCATTTACATCTAAAGTTACACCTGTTAAATAGGCTGATAGATCACTGGCTAAGAATAATGCTGCATTTGCAACATCTTGAGCATTACCTAAGCGACCAAGTGGAATACCTGCAAGAATGTCATGACGACGATCATCCTGCATTAGACCACCAGTAATATCTGTTTGAATCAGACCTGGTGTAAGTGAATTCACACGAATATTATCTGCACCAAATTCACGTGCCATCGCTTTACCTAATCCTAAAACCCCAGCTTTGGCAGCACTGTAATGTGGACCTCCAAAAATACCACCACCTCGTTGTGCCGAAACGGATGATAAACACACAATACTTCCTCCACCGTTTTCTTTCATTGAGGGAATTACAGCCTGAGACATAATGAGCGTTCCACGCAGACTGACATCCAAAATACGGTCATAATCATTGCGCTTGATATCTAATGTTTTTACAGGTTGGGTAATGCCTGCGTTATTGACCAAAATATCAATTTTTCCGTAGTGTTGAAGGGCTTGTTCCACAGCAGCGTATGCTTGTTCTTCATTAGCAACATTTGCTGCTAGACCTAAATGACCTTCACCCAATGCTTTAGCCGTATGCTGGCTTTGCGCGAGATCTAGATCAACAATAATTACTTTGGCGCCTTGCTGTGCAAAGACTTCCGCTGTTGCACGACCAATACCACGTTCAGATGCTGCACCTGTGATTAACGCTACTTTTCCTTGTAGTAACATGTCTATTCCTCTTTTCTTCAACATATTTATTCATCGCTAGATTCTCTTTTTTCACAGTGAGCAGCAATAAGGTTAAACTCAACTAGGCATGAATAATATTCATGCCTATGATATTTTTAGTTAATATTCGAAAGAAAAATGGAATTTTAAATGAATAATAGTGAAAAAAATTACAACCAAGTGCCTGCAATAAAAACCTTACAAGCGTTTGAACAAACTGCTCGATTAGGAAGTGTGGCAAAAGCAGCAGAGGTTTTGAGCCTTACACCATCTGCTGTCAGTCATCAAATAGCAAAACTAGAAGAAATGATTGGTCAAAGTCTATTTATACGTGGTGCAAGAGGTGTTACATTAACTCCTTCTGGGGAGCGTTATTATCAAGAAGTTACTAATATCCTGCATAGCCTTGTATTAGCTACTGAACAAGCATCAAATAACAGTCCAAAAGATAGCTTATATATCCATTCTTCTCCAAGTTTTGGCCTATTGTGGCTAATGCCACGCCTTGAATCATTTAAAGAAAAATACCCTCTCATTCAGGTGAACTTGTCCTGTTCTTATGAAAATCTTCATTTTACGCGTGATAAAATTGATATTGATATTCGTCATGGTATTTCGAATTGGACAGGTGTCGAAATTAGAACGGTTCGGAGTGAAAAATTAGAAGTTCTTGCATCGCCAAAATTACTTGAACGTAGTCCAGTATTTAAGCCCAAAGATTTATTAAAAAAAGAGCTAATTTTATCAAAATCCACTCTGGTGACATGGCCTCAATGGTTTGCACACCAAGGCCTAAGTATTCCTGAATTTCCTTATACTTTTAGTTTTGATCGCTCTTACATGTCACTTGAAGCAGCCACGCATGGCCTAGGATTTGTTTTAGAAAGCAACATACTTACTCAGAATTATTTGGAATCAGGAAAGTTGGTTAAAGTATTTTCTGATGATTTCTCTATAGCGATATCTGCTCATCACTTAGTTTATCCTCGCACGCATGAAAACATTATGAAAGTGAACCATTTTTTAAACTGGATTAATGAAGAAATTAACAAAAGTAGTGAATGGTAAAACTTTTAAAAGTATTGAAGTCATGCGTGCACTACGTAAAGGACAACCATCGTCATTCTATTATGGTCAGCCTCAGGGTGAAGTGTGTCTAATCAACAGGGTTTCCGGTCTCTAAGCACTTTTTAAAGGGAACATCATCGACTCAAATCTCTATTTGCAACAGTGCCTCTCCGACAATCTTGGTACAGTTCAACTTGATGATATATAAATTTTTACCATATGATAAATTTTTATTTTAAATTAAATTTATTGAAACCAAAATCTAGGTGACTTTTATAAAATAAAAAATCTAAAAAAAGTGACCAAAACAACATTAAATGATCTAAATTGATCAAAACTTTAATTCATAAAGACTCATATACTACCTTTTAAATCATATGCTTATAATTATTATCACTTGATGTAATGAATCTCGGTGACCTTGCCAAGGTTGGGAAATTGTTGAAACAGTATTGTATCGGTATCGTTCAGGTATTCCGTAGCGAGATTTACCAGAACGCTTTGGGGATTTTAGAGTCGTGCACACTCACTTTAGCCCTAAAAATCCAGGATAATCACCGCTCCACAGTTGTGATTAATTTTTTAAAAATTTCCTTTCGATGCCCAGGCTTGCGCTAAACTCAAAGCATCTTATCGCACCGTAATGCACTGTTATGGAATTCAAGGCCTGGTATAAGCTTCACAGATTTATTTACGACAATTTGCATAATGAAGAACACGAAAGCATCTTAAGTCGCGTCATCAATATATTTCTGATCGTATTGATTATTGGGAATACTGCTGCCGTTTTACTTGAATCGATCAATGACCTCTATCAATCCTATCAGCTGCTGTTTGATGCCTTTGAATTATTCTCGATCTTTATTTTTACCCTGGAATATTTATTAAGATTTTGGGCCATTGCGGAAAAAGACCCCTTTGAAGGAGCATGGAAAAACCGATGGTTATGGATCCGCAGTGGCGGTGCCATCATTGACCTGTTGGCAATTCTCCCGGCCTATATTAATTTCTTTGTACATCTGGATTTACGCTACCTGCGAATCCTTCGATTATTCAGATTACTCAAATTAACCCGTTATTTTGTCTCCCTGCAGATTTTATTGCGGGTGATCAAGCGCGAAAAAGGCTCATTTCAGGCAGTTATTTTTATCCTGCTGATCATGATCATCATTGCGGCGGCTGGGGTATATGTGGTTGAAAACAAGGCACAACCGGAAGTCTTTAGCTCCATCCCTGCGTCCATGTGGTGGGCGGTGGTGACGCTGACCACAGTCGGCTATGGCGATGTGACACCAATCACCCCCTTAGGCCGCTTTCTGGGGGCTTTAATTACCATTTTAGGGGTAGGTCTGGCAGCACTTCCTGCGGGTATTCTGGCCAATGGCCTGGCCAATGAGCTGAGACAACGCAAACACAAGCTGGAATTAAGATTTCGTGAACTGCTTGATGACGCAGAAATTGACTTGATTGAAGATCAAGAAAAAATTGAAACTTTACGTAAAGAAGTCGGGCTGAGCACAGAGCAAATGCAGGATATCCTGTTAGAGCTTATTCATGAGCGCAAGAAAGAACAACTCGAGCAGGAAAAAAACAAGTATTTCTTCTGCCCGCATTGTGGGCATAAGTTACCTGATTAAAAGGTAGCCAGATCATCGCGAGCATCAGACCATAGGATATGATACTTGTTGCAGGCAGATGCTATTCACTCAATTTTTTCGTTTGAAGCAGGATCAAGTCATTTCAATCTAAAAACGCAGCGATTTCATCGGCCACTGCCCTGGATGTCCGGGAAACTCCGACCAGCGTCGCCGAAGCAGCACCGGTCCATTCCCCATAACCGACCAGCCATAAATTCGGCAGCTGAACCGAGCGGCCATCCTTCACTGCGATGGTCTGGTCCTGCTGGATAATCCCGAGGCTGCTAAGATGATTCAGCGCCGCCTTAAATCCGGTACACCAGATCACTGCATCCACTTGCGCGGTGCTGCCATCTTCCCACATCACGCCATGTTCGGTAAAAGCCGAAAATGGACGCTTGCTCTGTAAAACGCCTCGCTCACGTGCCTCTTTGACTGAATCAATCATGACAATATCGCCCAGACCACCAATGGGCTGCTCGATCTTTCTACCTTGCTGCTGGGCTTTCAAACGCTCGGTCGCCCTTAAGAACAGGACACGGCCATCAACATCATCTGCCAGAAATTGCGGCGGTGTCTGGGTGATCCAAAGCGTTTCAGCTACCTGGGAAACCTCGGCCAGGATTTGCGCACCGGAGTTGCCACTACCCACGATCATGACTTTCTTGTTTTTAAATAACTCAGCATTTTTATAATCTGCTGAATGAAGTTGTATACCCTGAAAATGCTCACGACCTGCATACTCGGGAATAAATGGTTGGCTCCATGTCCCTGTAGCGCTTACCACCGCTTTGGCTTTCCAGGATTGTTCCCCGGCATAGACCTCTAAATATGTCCCTTTGTTTTCCACGCGCTCCACATGCACCGGACGAACTACAGGAAAGTGATAGCGCTGCTCATAGGCGGTCAAATAATCGATCACCTCATTGCGGGTCGGATAGGTCTGTTCGGTCGCCGGCATCATCCAGCCCGACAGCGAACTCCAGCTATTGGGGGAGAAAAGACGCAAGGACTCCCAGGCATGCTGCCAGGCACCTCCAGGCTGAGGCTGATCATCCAGGATGATAAACGGAATATTCTTGCGCTTTAAGAAATAAGCCGTGGACAAACCGGCCTGTCCAGCACCGATGATGATCACATCTGTTTCGATCTGTTTTATGTCCAAAGCCTTTTCCCCTTGCATTTTTCTGTCGTTCTTGATGCAGCATCCCGCTTTTTCAGCGGGTTTCTGCTGATTTCTCTGATTGACCGGACAGCCTGATCAAGCAAATTCAGTCTTACAAACTGCGCTGATTTACCCGTTTGGAAAGCTCTTCAGCCGATTCCTTGCGTTCTGAATAACGATCTGTCAGGTATTTGCTTTGACCACGAGTCAGCAAGGTAAATTTATACAGTTCTTCCATCACATCCACAATCCGGTCATAGAATGCTGATGGCTTCATTCGTCCATCTTCTTCAAATTCCAGGAATGCTTTTGGAATTGAAGACTGATTTGGAATCGTGATCATCCGCATCCAACGCCCCAAAACACGCATCTGGTTCAGACTGTTAAAGGACTGTGATCCCCCACTGACTTGCATCAAGGCAAGGGTTTTTCCTTGAGTGGCACGAATTGCGCCCCCTGCCAGTGGAATCCAGTCAATCTGGGATTTAAAGATGGAACTCATAGAACCATGTCGTTCCGGTGAACACCACACCATGCCTTCTGACCATGCTAAAAGTTCATGCAACTCTTTTACTTTTGGATGCTCAGTATCCGCATCTTCAGGTAAAGGAAGCCCTTTAGGATGAAAGATTTTTACTTCTGCCCCAAAATATTCAAGGATTCGACCAGCTTCAAGAACTGCAAGGCGACTGTAAGAACGTTCCCGATTAGACCCATAGAGCAGTAAAATCCGAGGAGGATGAGCTAGTTCTTTGGCTTGGACTTTTTCAAAGGTGGGTTGTTCAATAAGATTTGGATCTACGTTAGGCAGGTTCATCATATCAAGCCTCTTTAAAATATTTCTTTCTTAGCCACAGTGAAACACTCACTAAAGCAATTAACACAGGTACTTCAACCAATGGCCCAATAATCGTGGTAAAAGCAACCGGCGAAGCAATACCAAAAGTTGCAATGGCGACTGCAAGTGATAATTCAAAATTATTTCCAGCCGCAGTAAATGAGATTGCAGCAGTTTTTGGATAATCATTGCCCATCCATTTACTCATAAAGAAGCTAATAAAGAACATGGCCACAAAGTAAATGATTAAAGGAATCGCGATGCGTAAAACTTCCAGTGGAAGACTCACAACATCACCCCCTTTTAAGCTAAACATGGCCAAAATCGTAAACAGCAAAGCCATTAAACTCAGCGGGCTGATTTTTGGAATGAACCTGGTTTGATACCATTCCACGCCTTTTTGTTTCACCAAAATTAAGCGCGTTAAGAAACCCAATAAGAACGGAATTCCAAGATAAATCAGAACAGCATGGGTAATGGTCCAGAAGCTAACATTGATCACTTGAGCTTCAATACCAAAATATGGCGGAAGGAAGGTCAGGAATAACCAGGCGTAGGTACTGAAGAATAAAATCTGGAAAATACTGTTAAACGCCACCAATGCTGCAACATATTGGTTATCACCACAGGCCAGACCATTCCACACCAGTACCATGGCGATACATCGAGCTAAACCAATCAGGATCACGCCTGTCATATACTCTGGATAGCTATGCAAAAAAATCACAGCCAACGCAAACATCAGTACCGGAGCAATCAACCAGTTTTGAATTAAAGATAGCGTCAGGGTTTTTTTATCCTTAAACACTTGTGGCAAGGTCGCATAATCCACTTTTGCCAGGGGTGGATACATCATCAGAATCAGACCAATCGCGATTGGAATATTGACTGAATTAATACTGAATTGATCCAGAGCAACCGATGCTTGAGGAAAAAAGTTTCCTATTGCGATGCCTAACGCCATGGCAATAAAAATCCACAGCGTCAGGTTGCGATCTAAAAAGGACATGCGTTTTTCAGACATGTGACTTACTCAACATTCGAAATTTGATTAATCGCTGCAATCAATTGTGAGCGAGAAAGTTCATCTACGTTAAGTTTAAACAAAGTATCCAGGCGACGATTGATATGTTCAACAGTGTTCATAAAGGCTTGCATTTTTTCTTCTTTATCCACCTCTAAATGTGACGGATCAGACAGGCCCCAGTGCGCCTTGATCGCTCCGCCAAGATAAAGAGGACACGCTTCCTGTGCAGCCGCATCACAGACGGTAATCACCACGTCTGGCTGATACTGTTCACAGGCATCAATCGTCTTGCTGGATAAGCCTTTAGTCGACAAGCCCAGATTGTGCAGGGTTTCAAGCGTCAAGGGATGCACCTGACCGGAAGGTTTGCTGCCAGCACTGTAAGCGACCCAGCCTTCTGGCGCACGGCTATTGAACAACACTTCAGATAGAATGCTGCGGCAACTGTTCCCCGTGCATAAAAACAAAAATTTCATGAAAACTTACTCGCAATGGCTCTGAATCGATAGAGCGGAAGAATCAAATAAAACCGGAACGTCACTACGTTTCAGTACGTCCAGAATTTCAAAGCACCAGGCCGGTAATTGCGGATTGAGGCTGTAGTACACCCACTGGCTTTGCCGACGATCGTTGAGCAGACCGCAAGACCGCAACAAGGCCAAATGCCGTGAAATTTTTGGTTGGCTTAACTGCAGTTTATCGGTCAGATCACAGACGCATTGCTCTTTATTTTCCGCAATCAGCAGGACAATACTGAGACGTGTTTCATCAGATAAACATTTAAAAAACTGAACGTGGTCCATAGCTGCTCCCCTTCTATTATGCAAATATATACATATCCATATATATAGTAAATAGTACAAGTGAAAAATTATATCTGGATCAGGATATCACAGCCAGAAAGCGCTGGATTTAACAGTTTCCCTCTTCTTCCAATATAGAAAAACCAGCGACTTGAACCACTGCTTTTCTTCGCTACAACTTTAATTTTGAAGTTATTTATTTTTCTCGATCAGTTCCGCGATAGCCTGAGCTTCCAGAATTTTACCACTCGATACGATTTTACTGTCAATCATCAGACCCGGTGTGCTTAACAGTCCGGTTTCGGCAATCTGCATCATATCCGTGACATACTCAATGTCCGCTTTGACACCGGTGCTTTTCACTGCTTCTTCAGTTGCAGCCAACAGGGCCTTACATTTACGGCAGCCTGTACCCAAAACTTTAATTTTCATCTTTTATTCTCCATACATTTTATAAAAACCAGTCACCCAAAGTATTCAGGCTATAGCCAATAATCAAGATTCCCACAAAAACGATCCCTATAAACAGGCTCAATAAGCGGGTTTTCACCACCTGTTTTAACAGGATCAGGGATGGCAGGGAAAGTGCTGTTACCGCCATCATAAAGGCCAATACCGTCCCCAACCCCACACCTTTCACCACCAAAGCTTCTGCAATCGGCAAAGTGCCAAAAATATCTGCATACATCGGTATGCCTATGATTGTAGCAATCAGTACGGAATACCAGTGATCCTGACCAAGCAAGGCGGTAATCCACTGTTCAGGAATCCAGTTATGAATTGCCGCGCCAATCCCTACGCCAATCAACACATACATCCAGACCTTGCTAAAGATTTCCACCACCTGTTCCCAGGCAAATTCCCGGCACTCTTTCGCAGACATTTTAAAATCTTCATCACCCTGAGCTGTACTATTTTGCGTAACAAATTCAGCGACATACTTTTCCATTTTGAAAAAGCTGATGAGTGATCCACCAATAACTGCCAAAATCAGACCAAGAACCACATAGATCATGGCAATTTTCCAGTTAAAAATACTGGCCAATAAAATAATCGAAGCCAGATCGACTAAGGGAGATGAAATCAGAAAGGAAAAGGTCACCCCCACAGGCAGTCCGGCACGGGTAAAACCGATAAACAGCGGAATGGAAGAACAGGAACAAAATGGGGTAATGGTGCCGAGCAAGGCCCCCATGATATTGGCTTTGATCCCGGTCATGCGTCCCAGAATCTGCCGGGTGCGTTCAGGCGGAAAATAACTCTGGATATACGACAGGCTATAGATCAGGACTGAGAGCAGAATAAAGATCTTAAAAACATCATAAATAAAGAAGTGAATACTGCCACCGAGCCGGGTCACCACCTATAAACCGAAGACATTTTCGACCAGCCAGCGCACGCCTTCCGAGAGCCAGGTCATTTTAAGCAGCACATCATTCAGCCAGGCAAAAATCGCGATTATGCTTTCCATTTAAAGCTCCTGGTTTTAGGGGGATGAGATCAGGTCGATGCACTCATCGGCAGATTTTTGAACCATTGACCTGCGCAACAGTTTCCAGTCGGTAGCCTGTGTAAGATTTGAAAAATGGTACTCTCTGTCAAAACCTGATACGGGGAAACTGCCTGCTGATGATCCAATTCCTTTATCCTTCAAGAACCTATTTCATTCAGTATGTAAATGATATGGATCATCGTCCATGTGTTTTTCAGATAAAAAAGCTCCAATCAAGTTGAAGCTTTTTCGTAGGGGGGACACTTTATTTTACCCGATTGCCCTGTTGATCCACGATGATTTCACCGTCTTCTTTGGCAAAGGCTTTTAATTGTGGCGAAGGCAGAATATCCAGTACCACTTCCGATGGGCGGCATAATCGGGTTCCAAGCTCGGTAACCACCAACGGGCGGTTGATCAGGATCGGATGTTGCAGCATGGCATCAAGCAGTTTCTCATCGCTCCAGCCGGCATCATCTAGATTCAGCTCGGTATAGGGATCGACATTTTTACGGAGCGCATCTCTTACCGATAAACCTGCATCAGAAATCAGTTGAATCAGCTCATCACGAGAAGGAGGCGTAACTAGATATTCGATCACTTCAGGCTCAATTCCCGCATTGCGAATTAAAGCCAGCGTATTGCGTGAGGTACCACAGGCTGGATTATGATAAATTTGGACTTTTGGCATTTGATCCATGAGCTTTACTCTTATCAATGAATCATAGCTTTATATATGAATATACGCATATTCGCAATATAAAATATATGTGTTTTTCAGATGTAACCTGATATGAGAAGTCCAAAATCATTTGAAGCAGTTTCAAAATGAATAGTCTCTTCTAGCTCTAGATTATTGGATCACTTCACGGGCTGCTGTTAAAACCCCACATAAAACTTTTCAATCAGCTTTCGGGTCTTGACCAGCAGATTACTCAACACATTTTCCCGTTCAAACAGCTTCACTTTAAAGTTCAGCAAGTCTTTCAATTCTTCCTTACGTGGTAAACGTTTGGTGAACTCGTAATGTTCCAGAACTTGCTTCATTGCTTCTGGTTTCAGGTTTTCTTCTGTACAGAGGTACTGATAGGCCTGTTCTTTTTCAGCATCCCAGAACTGAGCAAAGGCCGTTTGTACGCTCTGGCCATTGATCATCTTGGGCAGGTTTTCTTCAATAAACTTCTGGATCAGCGCCTGCTTGTCATACAGGGTGATTTCATTGCCAATCAGGTCATAGACCTGAGCTTCATACTTCTTACGTTTGTCTTCATCATCACTATTCACAGCCAGTTGTAGCAGGTTGATGATATAACCAACATTGATCCGGTCACTGTGCAGTAAGTCCAGCTGAAAATCGACATCGTCCAGTACCGATACTTTTTCTTTTTTAGTGGTCTTGCGTACATCACGACATAGATCGGCATACTTGGACGCAAAGTTGGCAAAATGCTGTTTATCCAGTGCAGTCTGGTCCTGATCATATTCAATAAAGGTTTGCAGCTGGGCGTTGTAACGCATCACTTCTCGAAAGGCTTTAATGAACGCCAGCTGCTGATCTTCAGTGATGAGTTCGTCGACACTTTGATAATCAGGGGTAATATTTAGTAGCTTCTGTACTGCCACTTCATAGTCCTGCTGAATTTCTTCATAACTTGGCACCAGTACCACTTTTTGCGCTTCTTTATTGGAAAATAATGCCAGTGCTTCATCAGTGGCGCGTTTCAGGTTACGGAAACAGATGATGTTGCCGAAAGGTTTTTTGTCGTTAAAGACGCGGTTGGTTCGCGAGAAGGCCTGAATCAGGCCATGGTATTTCAGGTTCTTGTCGACATACAGGGTATTTAAGGGCTTGGAATCAAAACCGGTCAGAAACATATTCACCACAAGCAGGATATCAATCTGTTTCTTTTTGACCCGATCGGCAATGTCGCGGTAATAGGCATAGAACTGGTCGCCAGAATTGTAATTGGTTTTAAACTGCTGGTTATACTGGGCAATATAGCGATCCAGCTTGTCACGGCTGGACGGATTGATCTGGCTCGGGATATCTGCCGCTTCTTCATGGATCAGCCCGTTCTGTTCATCCACCGGCACGGCTTCATTGGCGGCATAGGAGAAAATCGTCGCAATCGTCAGCGGCTTAAATAACCTGCCCTGCTCTTCATCCTGTTGCTGTTTCTCAGCCTGAATCTTTTCAAACAGTTCATAGTACTGGGTCAACATATCGACCGAACTGACACAGAACATCGCCGTGAATTCACGATTACGGGTTTTGGTATCATGCGTCTCGACAATATAGCGGGCAATCATTTCCAGGCGCTGTGGATTGTCGTAGAGTTCCCGGGTATCAATGCCTTCGACCTCATCATCATAGTCGAGGTTGTGCTGCATACCCTTAGCCGTATATTTACCCCGGTAATCAATCTGGAATTGCAGTACGTTACGATCACGGATGGCATCCACGATCACATATTGGTGCAGGCATTCATTGAACAGGTAATCTGTAGTGAGTTTCAGGCCGGCTTTAGACTGGCTATTTTCCTCAAAAATTGGCGTTCCGGTAAAGCCAAACATCTGGGCATTGCCAAAGAACTTCTTGATATTCTGATGGGTCTCACCAAACTGGCTGCGATGACATTCATCAAAGATAAACACCACTTTCTGGTCTTTGAGATAATCAATGTATTCCAGATAGCGATCCGTGCTGATGGCCCGGTTTAGCTTCTGGATGGTGGTGACAATCAGTTTGTCATGGCGTTGATCCAGCTGCTTGACCAAAGTATGCGTGCTATCGGTGCTGTCGACACTTTCGGCTTTAAAGGCATTAAATTCGCGTGAGGTTTGCGTGTCCAGGTCGTTCCTGTCCACCACAAACAGGACTTTTTCCACGTCCGGCATTTGCATGATGATCTGGCTGGCTTTAAACGAGGTCAGGGTCTTGCCTGAACCTGTAGTGTGCCAGATATAGCCGTTCTGATTGGAGTTTTGCACATGCTCCACAATTTTCTGTACTGCATAAATCTGATAGGGACGCAGCACCATCAGGCTTTTGGTAGTTTCCAACATCACCATGTACTGGGTCAGCATGTCTGTAAGATGCTGATGATTTAAAAATGCATCAGCAAAATCAACAATTTCATTGATATGTTTGTTGGCAACATCCGCCCACGGAAAGGCAAACTCGATGCCTGTGGTGCCGTTGGAGTAATAACGGGTATTGGCACCATTACTAATCACAAAAAGCTGAATAAAACTAAACAGGCCCTGTCCAGCCCAATAGGCTTCACGGGTATAACGCTGAGTCTGATTGAAGGCTTCAGCAATTTCCATGCCGCGCTTTTTCAGCTCGATCTGTACAAGCGGCAGACCATTGACCAACAAGGTCACATCAAAACGGCTGGTACGGCCGTTATAGTCGCGGTGATCTATCGTAATCTGATTGGTGACTTGATAAATATTCTTGCTAGGATCATCGGACAGGAAAAAGATGTGCTTGCTGCTGCCATCATCAAATTTGACTGGGAACAGATCACGCAGATTCTTGGCTCGCTCAAACACTGTGCCTGTGTTTAAAAAACTGATGACTTGTTTCCATTCAGTTTCTGACAGTGGCGCAAGTCCATTGGCACGTTCGACTTGGGTTTTTAGGTTAGACAGTAGTTGGCTTTCATCCTTGAGCGTGACTGAGGCATAACCTAATTGTTGCAGTTGGCCGATCAGTTCATTTTCAAGTTGATATTCGCTTTGTACTGTCATTTCCTTTCCCTCTAAAATCTTAAATTATTCACTTCAATGTTTGTTTAATTAAACTCAAGATATATTCTAAATTTTCTGTATCTGAGACGATCACCTCACAATCACCATTTCCCCAATGTCCAATATTGGTCACATCTTTCGCGAGCTGTTTCGGGTCATCCAGTTGATTAAAAGGCATATTCAGCCAGATGCGAATTTGCTTTGTCCCAATACTCATATAGACATAGTTACGCTTACCCTTACGGAAGGCGATATACATTTTCTTGGGATGAATATCTAAATCGGTGGTTAAGCCCAGAATTGAGTCCCTGAATTGCTCATATAGCTCTTTGATGTCATCGGACTTCTCCGCCAAGTGATAGGCTTCATCATATTGCTGGATTTCTTTGGCAATCTTTTGAATATCTTCAGACTCAACCTTTTGCACTTGCTTGATTGAAGGCGCTGATTTGGCTTTCTGCAATGGATTGACTGAAACAATTCCGCCTTGATAACGTTTGATTTCCCACAGCTCAATGCCTAAATCTTTAAAGTTGGTAGACTGCTTTTGAAAGTCGGTAAAGCTCGGTGAAACAAAGATGATTCGGCTCTGTGACCAATCCACATCCTGACGTTTAAGCTGTTTGCTCTGGCTCTCATTGTACTCAACGATAAAATCTGCCTTATAGTCGAGCATCAGATTCAGATAAGAAACGCCTTGATCAATCACGCTATAATTGCGTTCACGCTTGTATTCGATAATTACGAAGGCCTGACTTTCGGGATCGAAAGCCAGTGTATCAATACGGTTATTTTTAATGGTGAATTCAGACTTGATGAATTCCAGACCTGTAAAACTGTAAAGATTGTTTTCAAACAGGGTTTGAATTTCTCTTTCCAAACGAAAAGGATCTTCTGTAAGTTCTACTAATGACTGTGCTTGGGTTTGATAAAGCTGCATTAAAAATCTCGAATTATTTATTCTTCAAATGTTTGTCTAAGTGGATTACTCAAAGAAACGCTATATAAGAGTTTTAATCTCTTAATTGTCATTGGAATACCATTTTCGGTTTTATGGAGCATGGCATGACAGTTCGGGCATACAGGTCGAAGATCCTCTTTAGGATCTACTTCATACTCTTCGCCAATCGTGTGCAAAGGCTTAAGATGATGTACGTGGATGAAATCTTTAGCAAATGAGCCATACATATGTTCAAAGCTTAAGCCACAGACATAACAACGTGTTCCATGAATTTCTATACATTTAGCCCTTGCTTCAGGGTTACGCTCATATTTATTCACTAAAACCGTTTGCTTAGCTCCTTCAGGAAAGGTTTCATTTTCTAAACCTGCTTCATCGGGATAGTCGGTATTCACACTATCAGTTTTAAACTCATTAAAAATATGAGTTAAAAAAATGCGGATTGGATCATTTGAAGCTTTATCTCGATCTGTGCGACGGCCTTGAATAGGAGCATCAGGAATTAAGTTTTCCTGTCTGAAATATTCAAAAGACAAAGTGGATTTATCCACTTTGTTTAACTTTTCAAAAATAGAGTACCCACCTAGATAACTTTCAATTTTCTTTTTATCCGACCAAAATGCTTTCTGTGCTACTGGGTATTCTGAGTTTTCCGCATGCCCAATAACTTTGAATTGATACATCACCTTTGAGATGGGTTGGGTCACATATACATGAACAATATCATTGATTTGTAACCCTTTACCTTCACTAGTAGCTGAATTCTTCCAATAAATCTGCGGCAAAGCATCATAAGCTGCTTCTAAATCAAACTCAGCATAATTCACGGTTACTAGCCAATTTGCCATAACTTTCCCCTACACAAACATCTGCTGCAACAAGCCTTTTTTCCACTGCTTGGCCTGTTCAATTTGCTGTACTACAACTTCAATTTTTTGGTCAATGGCAGATAAGAAATTGGCGATTTTGGTTTGTTCTTCTAAACATGGATAAGGAACATTAATTTCAAAAAATCCATCCTTACTTACATTCAATAATCCATCCATACGAGCTGAACTAGAAATAAGTAATCTAAGATGCTTATCTAGATAATGATATTCAAATAGTTTTGCATAAAATTTTTGGTTAACTTCATTTATGTTTTTTGCTCTAAAGCTAATAAATACATTTGGTACTGCTATTGAATAATCAAATTCATTCAAATACACACAACCATATTTATAGGTTTTAGAATTTCCCTTGTTATAAGAAAAATCCTGTGGCTTTAAAACAATATAATTACTATTTTGCTGACCAGAAATATCTCTTCCAAATTTCTCAGCTTGGCTAACAAACCCTTTTCCTGCTGTAATACTGTAGGTTTCAATATCTTGATTTAAGACTTTATCCTTAATTTCTACAAATAAATCAATAACCTTTTTATTTCGCCACTCCCCAAACTCACTGCCATCATCCGCTTTAAAACGAATCTGCTGGCTAAACAGCTTTTGCATCATGCCTTGTTTGTATTGGCTCAGCAGCGCATGTTTTTGCGTGAGTTGGCTGATTTTTTCATCCACTGCGGAAAGGAATGTGGCGATTTTGGTTTGTTCTGCTTTGGATGGAAAATTGAGCTCTAATTGTTTTAAATCTTCAATACTTACATTAGATTGATTACCTGTTCCACCTTTAGAGCTGTAAAAAAAGTGGTAGAAAAATTTATCTGTTGAAATACGATATTGTATAAATTTAGAATCTGATAAATCTTGTTTAGCTCTTAGTCGCACTAAACGCTGGTTTAATAAAAATTTATCATCTTTATCAATTTCAACATTATAACCATAATCGGTTTTACCTACTGTTCCTGTAAGCGTTAAAACTATATCGCCTTTTTTTAATAAAAATTTTTCGATTTTACTATCTATATTTGTCCAATAAGATGGATTTCGGGTTAAATCCAACTGATTCTGATAAACGTTAGACATTTTGATTAATTGATATTTTTGCGGTTCATTACTCATTAATTTGCTATCAAAAGCATATCCAGCTAAAAAATCTATTTGATCCTGTAAAGCATCCACTCCCCATTTTTGATCAAACTCTTTAAATCTTAACTTCGGCACAGCCATTACTTCACCTCCGCAAAAGGCGAAGTAATTCCAAGCTCTTTGCAAAACTCCGCAATCACCGCATCGGTCTTTTGACTGTCTTGTTCCAAGTCTTGCAGCTGTTGGGCAATCGCATCTAGGTCAATTTCTGCTTCCGCTTCAAAGGTATCGACATAACGCGGAATATTCAGGTTGTAATCGTTGTCTTTGACTTGCTGTAAAGTTGCGACATGCGCATATTTTTCAATATCCTGACGGTTTTCAACAGCCGCAATAATATTGTCCAAATGCTCCGGCAACAGCTTGTTTTGATTCTTCTGCTTTTCAAAATCATTGCTGGCATCAATAAACAGAATATTACCGCTCTGCTTACGGTTTTTCTTCAACACCAAAATACAGGTCGGAATAGACGTGCCATAGAAAATATTGGCGGGTAGACCAATAATCGCATCCACCACGTTCATCTGTTCAATCAAATACTGACGAATCACCCCCTCACTCGAACCACGGAACAATACGCCATGCGGTAACACCACCGCCATCGTGCCATTGTCATCCAGTTGATACAGCATGTGCTGTACAAAGGCCATATCGGCTTTAGAACTTGGCGCCAGTTTGCCATACGCGGCAAAGCGTTCATCTTGTAGAAATAACGGATCGGCAGACCATTTTGCAGAAAATGGCGGATTCGCCACCACCGCATCAAACTTTTTATCTAAATGCTGCGGGCGGGTTAAAGTGTTTTCCTGCTTAATATCAAACTTGGCAAAATGCACATCATGCAGAATCATGTTCATGCGTGCCAAGTTGTAGGTGGTACGGTTCATTTCCTGACCGTAAATCATATCGACATCTTTGACTTCACGTTTCACCCGCAGCAACAACGACCCTGAACCACAAGTCGGGTCATAGACTGAACGCAAGCGCTCTTTGCCTTGGGTGACAATCTTGGCCAGTAAAGTCGATACGGTTTGCGGGGTATAGAACTCACCGGCTTTTTTGCCCGCACCTGAGGCAAACTCACCAATCAGGTATTCATAAGCATCACCCAGTACATCAGCTTCAGTATTGGAAATATCAAAATCAATATCATCCAGATGGCTCAGGACTTTCGCCACAAGTGCATTACGGTCGCTGGCATTGTTGCCGAGCTTGGTCGAGTTCAGATCCAGATCTTCAAACAGGTTGGCAAAGTCATCGGCAGAGTCGGTGCCTAAAGTACTTTGCTCAATCGATTTTAAGGTCGCAGTTAAATCATCCAGAATGAATTCGCCCTGACGGCCCCGCTCAGCTAAGGTATGGAATAGTTGTTTTGGCGTGAGTGCATAACCCACTTCGGCAATGGCATTCTTTTTGATTTCTTCGATATACGGTACATGCTCAGGATTGTTTTCATCCAGCTCTAAAAAGCTGATGTCTTCGCCATCGAGCAATTCGTTGGCAAAGTTCACCGACTTTTCCGATAAATATTTAAAGAAAATAAAACCCAGAATGTAATCACGGAATTCATCGGCGCCCATGGTGCCACGCAAAGTATTGGCAATATTCCAAAGTTGTTTTTGTAGCTGTTGCAGTTGTACCTGGGTCATTGTTATAGAATTCCAAATAAGTAAATCATTAATAAAATGATTTTACCTAAAATTCTAAAACATGCAGCAGTAAAAAGGTGGAAAAGGACATGAATTGTCGTGCTTAATTCACTTTATTTATCCATTAAAGCTCCCCAGACAGACCAATATGCCAAATTTTACCAGTGCATGCTCGGGCACAGACTGAAGCTGATCTCGATTAAAGCTCATGTAACTCCGCAAGGTCACTGTGCTGAACATGCTTGAGCAGAAAAAGATTTAAAAAAATCAAGCCTGTTTGTGTCGACATTTTACTTGGCTAATTTTTGCGTCATACGAACACAGTTCCGCCCATTATTTTTCGCTTCATACAGCTTATTATCTGCCATTTTAAAAACCTGTTTGACGCTTACTGAATCTCTCGGCCAGAATGCGATACCCACGGAAATGGTAACTTCTTTGATTCCTTCAATTTGACTCACTTGCATACTCGTTCTGAGACGTGCTGCTGCATTGAAAGCAACACGAATATCGGAGGTCATCATCAATACGATAAACTCTTCCCCACCAGTGCGACAGCAGAGATCATGACTTCTGAAATTTTTCTGCATTAAAAAAGCCAATCGCTTTAAAACCTCATCTCCGCGGTCATGTCCATAGCTATCGTTGATCTTTTTAAAGAAATCAATATCGATAGCGAGTACCGCAAAATGAGTACCCGTACTGATTAATTCATCCAGAAGATATTGCATGCCACGACGGTTATAAAGGCCAGTCAAGGGGTCAATATTGATATGTTGGCGTAATTCTGAGATCTTGTTATTAAATGTTTTGGAGCTCAAAAGTAGCGAGGCCCTAAACTTGAATACCTCAAAATACCAGGGATCAACCTGACTGATTTTATCCTGAATATCATTTCGATTTAACATACTGGCCATTTTCGCCAAACGATTCAGCGGCGAAGAAATAAATAGCGACATCCGCCAGACGATAAAGAAAATAAACAGATAAAAGATAAATATGCCAATAGAAACTTTTAAAATTAATTCATTGGCCTGTTTAAGAAGTTCATCCGTAGGTTGCTGTGAAACCACAATCCAGTTCACACTGGGAACATGTGCAAAACCGGCCAGGTTATCAATCCCCAAGCTATTCGTTAGACGGACGGATCCTTTCTTGTTTTCATTGATATAGTCAAGACCAGTATTATTTACAATTTTTTCGCCAATCCGACTCGAATCTGGATGGAAGATAATACGGTTCTGCTGATCAATCACATACATATAACTTTTTTTGAAATCAAATTGATTGAACAGCATTTCACTGATTAAATTATTCTTCTGCAGATAAATCGTACCGCTGATAAAGCCCTTATAATTTTGATTCACATCGTAAATAGGCTGTGATATCAACACAACCAGATTTTTTTTGCTTGACCAATAGGGTGCCGAAATATACGCCTTTTTGCTTTTAAGTGATCCAACAATACCCGCTGTATTATAGGGCGTGTGGAATTTTAGGTCTAATGATACTGGTGCATAAGCAAGTATCTGATTTTGCTGGCCCACCATAAAAACACTGTTAAAGTTATTCGACTGGTTTTTGAGCCGTTTGACTTCAGCCTGTCGCAGTGGCGTATTGTAAAAGTTTTGCCCTAATTGCTGAGCACTATACTGCAACTCCTGCAACATATTACTGACATCACGATTCACCCCCATCGCAATCTTGGCTGCGTATTTTTCATTTATAGAGAGTGAATTCTGAATTAGTTGCTGTTTAACCACATAATTCAGAATAAACAGGCTAATCACAAATAAAAAGGAAACGCTGAGGATCGTTGAAATCAGAATCAGCTTGCGTAAATTCAGATTCAAAGATAAAAGTATTTTATATAACAACTGAGCCCCCAGGTACCTTAGGTTGTATTACTCTATTTAATGTAACTTGAAATCCTCTCCGACCTAAATTGAAAAAAGCGCTGTAGCAAGTTGCTACAGCGCTTTAATTTTATTTTTTCAGCATTTTTTTCAGCAAATTTTCCAGCTCTTGTAAATTTTGCTCATCAAATTCACTCATTTTTAATGACACTTTTAAAATGTTGTGATCAAACTTAATATTCCCTGCGACTTTTCCATCATATTCAATTTTATGCACGATTGACGTTTTAATTGGCTCTTTGTTTTCTTTCGACTTTAAAATTTTTTCTGCCAATAAGGCCAGTTTTGTTTGCTCAACTTCTTTTTTCAGTAATTTCGCCCAAGCTTCTAGCAGTGCTTTTTTAGCATTACTGTAATTCTCTTCATAATCTGAAAGAAACTTTTTCACAGCTGTGGCGGCAGTGCGTGCCAACAATGTCGGTTGTTGTTCTAAATCGGCAATCAGTTCTTTCGGTAATTTTTCGAAAGATAGATATTTATACATATCCTCTCGATTCATGCCTAATGATTTTGCCAGCTTTTGCTTGTTCTTTTTTAATTTCTCATCCAGAGAACTCAGACCGACATAAATTTCATAATCTGTTAAGTCTTCCCGTTTTAAATTCTCAGCCAAGGTTAACAGTGCAACTTCTTCATCTGATGCATCGATGACAATCACTTCAATGGTGTTTTTATTGAGAATTTGATGCGCTTTCAAGCGTCGTTCACCTGCAATTAACTCATATTTGTCCTGTACTCGCCGAACTGCAATCGGCTGCAATAATCCAATCTCCTCAATCGAGGCTGCTAAATCTTCAATATCTTGCTGATTGAATATTTTTCGTGGCTGATTGGGACTAGGTTGAATGTCTGTAATTTGGACATTACGACGTAATTCTTTCACATCGTTGACATGCTCTTGCTGAGCTTGTTGATGCTTTTGAGTATTTTGCTGAAGACGTTGTGCCAACAATTCTTTTGTACTTACCATAGGATTCTCAGAGTGCCTTTATTCAACACGATTGATGATTTCTTTCGCTAAATCTTGGAACGCTTTACGAACTTTAGAATTTTTATCTACGCGCAACAATGGCTGTTGTAAAATTGCTGCTTGATTGACTTTCGTACTCATTGGAATGGTCGTTTTTAACAATTCGCCGACCTGGCTTAAAGCTTCATCTCGTATCAGTTTACAGACGTTTTGACGTTCATCATGTTTAATCAGCAAAGCACCTAACAGTTTCAATTCGGGATTGACCCGTCTTATTTTACTTAAATGGTTAATTAAGTCAGTGACACCATATAGGCCATATTGTGAACCGGATTCAATCGGCACCATAACATGGGTAGATGCAGCCAAGGCATTACTGGTCAGAAGTTTTAGGCTTGGAGGACAGTCAATCAGGATGAAATCATATAATCCGTTTAATAATTCCAACTTGTTAGAGAGCTCTTCAGAGGGTCTTGGGGCATCATCTTTAAGTTGGTCTTCTGTTTTACCTAAAGTAAGTGAACCATAAATTAAAGAAACATTTTTAAAATTGGTTTCTTCTTGTAAGGCATCAGACAATAGGTTCAAATCACCTACCAGTAATTCAGCAGAAGTGGTTTCAACCTCACTCGGATGTCTTAATCCGATATGTAAACTTGCATTGGCTTGTGGATCTAAATCAATCACCAATACTTTATGCCCCAAGTCTGCTAGCTCTGCAGCCAGATGAACAACCGTGGTGGTCTTCCCGCAACCACCTTTATGGTTTGCTACAGCAATAATTTTAGTCGATTTATTTGTCATATCAGACCCCATTCGAATGATCCTAATATAGTGGAACTTGTAGCAACTTGCTACACTTTATTTGAATGATATTAAAGTACGAATCAATATCGGCTAACAAAGAAAACAAATTAAAGTTTTATATAAAATATAGCTAGCTAATTATAATTAGTATTAATTAATATAATTAAGTAATTATAATTAGGACAATTTTTCCCTTTTTAAAACAATATCTTACGTCTTTAAAGGTGGAGGGTTTGTCACCGAAAAGTGGAAGGTTTGTCACCGAAAAGTGGAAGACTTGTCACTGAAAGGTGGAAGACTTGTCACTGAAAGGTGGAAGAGCTGTCACTGAAAGGTGGAAGACTTGTCACTATGGTGGAAGACTTGTCACTGGTTTAAAAAAAAACATGAAATTAAGTTATAAAAATATTTAAATTCAAAACTTTAATCTGTTGATAAGTATCATGATCTGACTTTAAAGGTGGAAGACTTGTCACGCTTATTTTTATACTTGTGGATAAGTTATGTTTTCCCTTTAAAAATTGCAAAAAAAAGTCCGATTTAGTACTTGATTCTCTCTAAAGGTGGAAGCTTTGTCACTGAAAAGTGCTAAACCAAATGATTTTTTCACTTATAACGGTATTTTTGGCCACAAAAAAATGCAAAGAAAACGATTTAAGCTCTTCTCAGTTGATAAAAGTGGAAAGCTTGTCACTAATAAGTGGAAATTTTTTCAAAGTTTCCACCTTTGGGTTAAGGATTAGGCTAAATCTAAAAAAATGATGACATGCTTTCCACTCTTGATCTTTAGCACATCCTTTTAAAGGGATAAGCACTTAAAGTGAATCTGTAAGGTGAAGATGTTGAATGTTATTCCACTTTTATGTATAAATAGGGGGAATAACTTTTAATTTTTCACTTATGAGCGATTTTAACGAAAAACAAGAAATAGAATATTTACCTTATTGTATCGGCAATATTCGACAGAATGGAGTGGTGAGTACCAGTAACCGCTTAATTCGCCCTATTGAATTGTCTTCTAATGAATATAAGGCACTGCTTTATGCAATGGCGGTTGCAAACTATGGTGAAAAAAATAACCAAGATCGTGAAATTACCGAGAAAACCTATATCTATCTGCATAAAGAAGATTTGGGGGAATTGTTAGGACTCAATAAGAAGAATTCCATTAATGTGGCTATTGACCGGATTTATAGGGAACTTTCATCTCGGGTTGCTCATTTTGTAATTGAAGAGCCTGTAGATGACGTCAAGCGTAAAGTAAAAAAAGTCCATTCTGTGGTACCGATTATCCGGGAACTGCGCTGGGAAGATGATGCCAAAAATGCCTTGCAGATTCGCTTTACCAGTGAAGTGCTGCCTTACTTCACCCGTCTGGCCAGTGGGAATTTTACCACTTACCAGTTGAAAGATTTATTTGCTTTAGACTCTGTCACAAGTATGAGTCTATATTCTTATATTGTTAAAAATGAATTTAAGTATGCGAATCTCGACACCTATGAAGTTGAACTCACCTTAGAGAATTTAAAAGCGTTGATTGACATCGGTGAAAAAAAATATGACCGTTGGGTAGATTTTAGGCGTTATATTCTGGATAAAATTGTTGAAGAAATTAATACTAAAACCAGTTTGCAGCTAGAATATGACACTATTAAGAAAGGCCGTCCTATTGTGGGTGTGCGGTTTAAAATTATGAGTGGAGATACTGAAGCGGCTCTCCCGCAATTTAACGAAAAGACTCAAATCTATTTGGATGTAGATTTTGATGATAATGCCATCGTGAAAGAGTTGGGGGCAAAGTTTGATATGACCGTACGTTCCTGGTATATCTATGCCAATGATCCGAATTATACGCAGTTCAGCAAGTGGTTTAAGATCGAAGGCTGTTTAACCGATTCTCAGGCGAATGTTATTGTGAACGATATTATGTTTCAAATGGATTTTGCTGTGGCCGGTGCATCCATGAATGATTTCAAGAAAGAGATGAAATATAAGCTCAAAAATGATCCGACTTTTGTTCAGGAAAATCGCGAGCGTTTGAATGAGATTTTTGGTAAAGAAATTATTTAAAAAGTGTAGCAAATTGCTACAGCGCATTGAAAAACATTCCGAGTGAATGATTTTTTTTTGCATGTCTGACATTTTTCGCAAATAACTAAAATATTTCTGGTACATCTTTTTAGTGAGATTAGCGGGCGCTCATTGGGAAAATGTCGCAGTTCGGACTTGCTACATCTTGTCTAAAATACAAGTGAAAATACCTAAATTCTGAATATCTAAAAAGTGTAGTAAGTTGCTACACTTTTTTCTTGGGGTCAAAAACCTACTATGATTCACGCCATAATCCCACGAAAAACTATGTCTTTTGCCACCTTCTTACGATGGCATGATTGAAAATTTTAGGCGAAATCACTGGATTAATGAGTTAGTGATTTGGACTGTCATAATCATGCCCAGCTGCAACAGCTACAAAAAATCTGGAATATTGCCAATACCTTGACTGGCATCATAGAGGGATAATTTGAAGCCAGAGGCGATAAAAAATGTACTAGAATATTACGAGTTCTCCAAGCATTTGCTGTGCAAGGAAGAACTAAAAGACTCGCCAAATTATAAGGTGAAGCTATTTGAACGGGATAATGTGTTTAAACATCTGCTGATTAGGGCGTGTCCTCATTTGAAGAATTGGTTTTAAATACCTAAAATCCTCCTTTGAGTTATTTTTATTTCTATATTTTCAATGGCACGTACTCTTCTTACCGATGATATCTGGCAGCAAATTCAAGATACTATGCGATTACATGGTTGCTACCGTTCAAAGAATAGTAGAAATATCATGGAAGCGATCTTATGGAAACTGCGTACAGGCGCCACATGGCGTGATATTCCTCAAGAATTTTGTCCTTGGCAAACTGCTTATAATCGTTTTAATCGTTGGGCAAGCAAGGGATTGTGGAATAAATTTTTTTAGATTACGAGGCGTCCTGGATCAAGAATGGGCATTCATTGACGGAAGCTACATACGCGTGCATTAACATGCAAGTGGAGCTCGGCATGGTTTCGAAAGAGCAATTGGACAATCACGCGGTGGACGAACAACAAAAATACATCTTGCAACCGACGCGAATGGATTACCGATTGATTTTAAAATCACTGGGGGTGGCGTCCACGACAGTCAAGTTGTAAAACAACTGATTGATACTGTAGGCGAGGCAACTTATCTCATTGCTGATAAGGGGTATGATGCTGAGCACATTAGAATATATGCCCAGAACAAGGATATGATTCCCATTATTCCAATGAGATCAAATAGTAAAAGATCGAATAAGGAGTTTGATAAATATCTATATAGAGATGACTCCGTAAATTTGAACAACTCCTATAAGTGATATTTTGCTCCCCAAATGATGTTATAAACATCGATATATGGAATATTTTATGGCACGTAGACCAAGAAGAAATCATTCAAATGACTTTAAAGCTAAGGTAGCACTTGCTGCGATTAAAGCAGAAAAAACACTTGCTGAATTGAGTGCTGAAGCTGATGCGCTGTATTGATGAATTACATATGCAATACCCTTTTGCAGGTAGCCGTATGATGCGTGATTTATTGAACCGTCAAGGACATCATACAGGACGACGTCATACACGTACTTTAATGAAGAAACTGGGCATTAATGCGTTATATCGTAAACCAAATCTAAGTCAGGCCAATCAAGCTCACCGTAAATATCCATATCTGCTCAAAGGATTGAATATTCAACGGAGTAATCAAGTGTGGGCAACGGATATAACGTATATCCCTATTGCAAAAGGCTTTGTCTACTTATGTGCTGTGTGATTGGCAAAGCCGTAAGGTGCTTGCCCATAGCGTATCGATTAGTATGGAGGTTGCATTTTGTATAGAAAGATTAAATGAAGCTATTGAAAAATATGGCCGACCTGAAATCTTTAATACAGACCAAGGCAGTCAATTTCCCAGTGATGCATTTATTGAAGTGTTAAAATCAAATGACATCCAAATCAGCATGGATGGTAAAGATCGTTGGGTTGATAATGTGATAATTGAACGATTATGGCGGAGCGTTAAATACGAGGAGGTTTATCTCAAAGCCTACAGCAATATTTTTGATGCGAAAAAGCAATTAAATGCATATTTTGAATTTTATAATTTGAAACGACCTCATTCGAGTCTGGACAAAATGACTCCAGATGAGTTTTACTATGACCAGCTACCACAACAAAATAAGGTAGCTTAACTAGAGCAGAATATCACTTATAAATAAGCTTTTAGTTGTTCAAACAAGTGGGACCATCTCTTTCTGCTGGCATTTTTACCGTGTTCCTTACCCTTGATTCCAATCTTAACGGGAATTCTGGTCCAGCAGCACCGGGGCTGCCGTGCTGCGCTGATTGCGCTGGTCTTTGTTTTGGGTATGGTACTGGTCTATGCGGTCATGGGACTTGCTGTGGCACAGCTCGGTTACAGTTTTCAGCGCTGGTTTCAAAGTCCAGTATTCATCAGTATTTTCAGCATTCTGTTTGTTTTGTTCGCGCTTAATCTGTTCGGAGCATTTCAGCTGTCCGTACCCCAAGGCATGTTACAGCGGCTGGATCAATGGCAGCAAAAACAGAAGGGCGGCACGCTGATTGGTGCTGGTCTCATGGGTATGATCGCGGCACTGATTGTAGGGCCATGTATGAGTGCACCGTTGCCCGGCGCCTTAATCTATGTGTCTCAGCTCAATCAACCGATACTGGGTGCCAGCTATCTTTTTGTCTTAGGCCTTGGGCTGGGCTTGCCGCTATTTATCGCAGCTGTATTTGGGTCCCATCTTTTACCTAAGCCTGGCATCTGGATGGATCGCCTGAAGTTCAGTTTTGGTTTTGTCATGCTGGCGCTGGCCTTGTATTTCGCCCGGCCACTATCATGTCTGGAGTCAGGTACAGGTCGCCCATGTAGAATCACGGCTTGAATGGCAGAAGGTCAGTACAGCCGCAGAATTGCAACAGGTTTTAGCCAAACATCCTGCACAGCCAGTGGTAATTGATGCTTCTGCAGACTGGTGTGTGGCCTGTCAACCGATTGAAAAGGAAGTGATTCCACGTAGTGATGTCCAGACGGCTTTACAAAATGTGGTTCGTATCAAATTAGACCTGACCCACTATCATCCAAGTCAGGATGAGCTGCTAAAAGAATGGCAAATCCTCGGTCCACCCACCTTTATATTTTTAAATGCAGCGCATCAGGAGCAGCGTGAGTTGCGCTTGACCGGAAGCTTTAGTGCGGCACATTTACTAGGCACATTGCAGCAACTACAAGGGGAGCAACCATGATGATTTCCAGTGATGCACTGCATCTGGGACCTTTGATGTTGCCTTGGACACTCATGATTGTTGCCACTGGCTTGATGCTGTTATCTGCCCTCCTGTTTGGATTAGCCAGAAAGTATTCATGGTCTAAACAGCTGCTTGGCCAAAGTCAGGATTTGCTCTGGAGCAGTTTTTTGCTAGGGATGCTGGGTGCACGTCTTGTTTTCGTTCTGCTCAATGCCGAGCTGTATTTTGCAGCACCCATCGACATACTGAAAATCCAGGACAAAGGTTTTCATTTATGGGGTGGGGTGCTGATTGGCGCTTTGTGGTATGTCATTCGCAACAGACAGCTGCAGACCCGATTCAAAGCCATCTTGCTGATCATTTTTGTACTCTGGATCGGGCTTGGGCTCGCGTTCAAATCCAGTCTAAAAACTGAAGCAGCGTTTCCTGATCTAGCCTTTGCTGGACTAGAACAGGAGCGTCTGGGTACAGACAAGATTCCACTCAGCCAATTCGTTGGCCAGCCCACGGTGATTAATTTGTGGGCGAGCTGGTGTTCGCCGTGTCACCGCGAAATGCCGGTTTTGGCCAAAGCAGCCAAGCAGCATCCTCAAGTGAATTTTGTCATGCTGAATCAGGGTGAGGAGGTAGCCACCGTAAATGCCTATTTAAGAAAACATCAGTTTCAATTTAAACATGTCCTGCTGGACCCATATGGTGAACTGCCACAGCAGATGAATAATTTTGGCCTGCCAACGACGCTGTTTTTTAATGCTCAAGGCCAGCTGGTCGAGCGGCATATGGGGGAACTCAGTCCGGCCATGTTGCAGCAATATTTAAACAGAATTTCAGATCAACCTTAAAAAAACGGAAGGACTTAGTATGAATAGAATTTACCGGGTGCTGGGTGCAGGCATGTTCCTGATCATGAGCATGCATACGCAGGCGAATATTAAACAGAATATTGAAAAACAGGGTTTTGTGTTTGTAAAACAGATTCCGGCACCGCAAGGAATGACCGGTTGGGTGGGGCATGAAGACCAGTACTCCAATACAGTATTTATCTCCAACGATGACAAATATTATATCAAGGGCGAACTATTTGATGCACAAGGGAAAAGCCTTTCCAATGAGCAGATTGAAAAGCATATGAAAAAAGCGGTATTGGACGATGTATGGAAAACCCTGGAAAAATCGACCTGGATCCAGGATGGCAAGCCAGATGCACCACGTGTGGTCTATGTCTTTTCCGATCCCAATTGTCCATATTGCTATAAATTCTGGCAGGCAGCTCGGCCTTGGGTCGAATCAGGCAAGGTACAGCTGCGTCATATTCAGGTCGGTGTGATCCGTGAAGAAAGCCGTGGTCAGGTGGCAACATTGTTAATGTCGAAAAATCCAGCAGCAGTTTTTAATGATATCAACAAGAATAAAGGCAAAAAGCAGCTCAAGAAAATGGCAAAGATTCCTGCAGAAATTGCTGCAAAAATTGATGCCAATCAGGCCCTGATGGGGAAATACGGCTTTTTCTCCACACCGTCGACGGCCTGGAAAAATAACCAGGGTGAATTTAAATCTACTCAAGGCCTGGCGATGGACGTCAAGGAAATTTTTGAACAATAAGATCGGATGAGATATGTCCACTTTGGATCATCCACGGGTATTGTTTGCTTTGGAATGAACCGCTCTGGCATGGAACCGGAATGGTCTGACATTAATTGCATTTGGTTTTGTGATTGAAAAATCCAACCGGCTATTGTAATTAGTCGATCATGAACGTTATGCATAAAAAATAGCCTATGCACAGTGGATGGGGATTGCGGTGATTGTGTTTTGCATGTTGGTAAATTTCGCCTCAATCCTGCAATATCGACGGGGGTTGATATCACTGCGACCGCCGGAATTTATTGAAGGTTATTACACCCAGTATCCCGTATGGCTAAACCTGTTTACTGCTTTTAGCGGACTGCTTCTGATCATTTCTTTTTGGCTGCACTAAGAAGCGGGTTTGGCGCAATACAGCTCGTACAGCTTTTGCATCAGGCTCAAGACCTTGGGGTCACTCAGACGATAGAAAATCTGTTTACCTTCACGTCGGGTGCTAACCATGTCGGCCTTACGCAGTACAGTCAGCTGTTGTGAAAGTGTAGGTTGATGAATATCGGTAGATTCTTCAATTTCCTGAACATTCATTTCCCCGTCAACCAGGACACATAAGATTTTCAGACGATCAGGATTGGCTAAAACTTTTAGGCATTGGCTGACGAAATCGACCTGTGAAAAATCAATTTTGGCATTTGCAGCAATCATATCCATAGATGTCCTCAAAACCTTAGATGTAGCCCGTGCAGTTTACACAATTTACCATAAAACTGCTTGATTATTATTTTTTATTATATAATATAAAAAAGTATATTGTATAGAGATTGATTCACCATGCATGACTTCCTCATCGCATTTATTGGCGGTTTAATGCTCGGACTTTCAGTGGTCGGCTATCTTTACGTCAATGGCCGTATTGCAGGAATCAGCGGTTTGGTTGGGCAGGTATTAAACCCAAAAACTGTATTTAAAACGCCTGCAATCTGGTTTTTATTAGGCTTGATCCTCACACCGTTTATTTATGGTCTGTTTGTACAACCTGAAATCGAATTGAATGCCAGCCCACTGATGATGATTGTGGCAGGTCTGCTAGTGGGCTTTGGGACACGCTTAGGTTCGGGCTGTACCAGTGGTCACGGAATTTGTGGCATCAGTCGCCTGTCTAAGCGTTCTATCATCGCGACCATGACTTTCATGTTTGCAGGTTTTGTCGCTGTTTATATTATCCGTCATATCACAGGAGCATTCTAAAATGAAAAATGTGTTTGCCTTTTTATTTGGTGCGCTGTTCTCTGTGGGATTGATGGTATCGGGCATGTCCAATCCGGAAAAAGTACTCGATTTCCTGGATCTGTTTGGCGATTGGGATGCCAGTCTGGCCTTTGTCATGATGGGCGCGATTGCGGTGGCCTTTATTCCCTTCCAGAAAGCATTACGTACGGCGCAACCGAAAACAGTATTTAATGAACCTATTGATTTACCTAAAAATAATCAGATAGATAAAAAACTGATCACGGGTGCGGTTTTATTTGGTGCAGGTTGGGGCATTGCCGGCATCTGTCCGGCGCCAAGTTTCACCTTGATCGGTTTGGGCCACTATCAAGTGCTCTATTTTATAGTAGCAATGATGGTGGGTGTATGGATTCACCGTAAATGGTCAGGAGCTTAACGATGTCAAACTTACCTATAGTAAAAGATTTTTTTCACGAAGATACCAATACCTTCAGTTATGTTGTACGTGATCCGGCGACCAAAGCCTGCGCCATTATTGATAGCGTGCTGGATTATGATCCGGCATCAGCAAGTACATCCACTATTCATGCCGATAAAATTATTGCTTATATTAAAGAGCAGGATTTAACGGTTGAGTGGATTCTTGAAACCCATGTCCATGCTGATCATCTGACTGCAGCGCAATATCTCAAAGAAGAACTGGGTGGCAAAATTGCCATGAGCCAGAAAATTAGTATTGTTCAGGAAACTTTTGGCGCGATTTATCATCTGGATATTAAACAATGGAATGCTCAGCAGCTCTTTGATTATTTATTTGAAGATCATGAGTCGTTCCAAATCGGAACATTGAAGGCCTATAACATTCCAACACCGGGACATACGCCTGCTTGTCTGAGTTATGTGATTGGTGATGCGGTTTTTGTGGGTGATACCCTGTTTATGCCAGATTATGGTACAGCACGTTGTGACTTCCCGCGGGGCAGTGCAGAACAGCTTTATGATTCGGTACAAAGCCTGTTTCAGTTGCCAGAAGATACCCGGGTTTTTTTATGTCATGACTATTTGCCTGAAACACGTGAATCCTATGTGTGTGAATCTGATATACAGACACAAAAGACACAGAATATTCATATTCATCAGGGAATCAGTAAAGCTGAATTTGCTCAGATGCGCAACCAGCGGGATTCAGGACTGAGTATGCCTAAACTGATTCTACCGGCGATTCAGATCAATATGAAAGCAGGGCAGTTTCCTGAGCCAGAACCAAATGGTGTTTCTTACCTCAAGCTTCCTCTTAACTACTTCAAATAAGCCTGTGTCGTGATTCAACAAAAAATTCAACTTTTATTGAATCATTTTTGTGGATAAGGGAGAGGGCGATGTGGGCATTAATACTGGAAGGATTGGCGATTGGTGGCTTGCTGGGTCTAACCGGTTCTGGTGGCGGCATTCTGGCTGTACCGGCACTGATGGCGAGTCAGGGTTGGACGGTAGCTCAGGCTGCGCCGGTAGGCTTGCTGGCAGTCACGCTGTCGGCCTTGGTTGGAACGTTCGAAGGTTTATTCAAGCGTATTGTACGTTATCGCGCTGCGCTCTGGATCGCATTGATCAGTATTCCTTCAGCCCGTTATGGCGTGCATTTGGCTGATATCGTTTCTGCAGTCTGGCTGACGCTGGCTTTCAGTCTGGTCATGCTGATTGTTGCTTACCGGATCTTCTTTAATAAAGTCCATGATCATGGTAATGCACCGTGCAAGGTCAATCAAACCACCGGTCGTCTGATCTGGAATGTGAAAACGGCCTCCTTTCTGGCTGGTATTGGTGTAGTGGCAGGTTTATTAACGGGTCTGCTTGGCGTTGGGGGTGGTTTTGTTATTGTTCCAGCCCTGCGTAAATTCACCGATCTCGATATGCGCAGCATCGTGGCGACCTCTCTCATGATTATTTTCCTGATTGGTGGGGTCAGCATTTCTGCACACGTACTGGAGGGCTTTCAATATCCTGTTTCGGTCACACTGGCCTTTGTCCTGGCCTGTATTGTCGGGATGTTCATTGGACGCAGTCTGATGCATCGGATTGACAGTAACAAGGTACAGAAAATATTTGCCACAACCGTGGTTGGGGTAGCTATGTATTTAATCTATTCAGCGCTCATGGGCTAAAACAGACGATTAAGTACCTAAACTAAAGCGCTTTAATCTCCCTGAGCATCGTTTATGCAATGTGAATATCGTTTTAATGGCCGAGGAAGAATGAAAATGATGAAAACTGCAGAGCAATTGATCCGGAATGCAAAAAGCCGGATTCAGGAAGTCAGCGTAAATGAATTGTTTGAGGCGATGCAAAACCATAAAACCATACTGATTGATGTTCGGGAACCAGATGAATTCCAAGCAGCAGCGATAGACCGGGCGGTGAATTATCCACGTGGTATTTTGGAAATGCGAATTCACCAGCATCCCTTAGCCAGTCATCATTGTGATACCCAGCAGGCACTGGAACATCTTAAAGATCAGCCGATTTATTTGATTTGTGGTACGGGTGGACGTTCAGCACTGGCAACCGATACCTTACAGAATATGGGTTTTACCCAGGTCAAGTCGGTTCAGGGTGGTTACCAGGCCTGGCTGGAACAGGGCTATCCGGTAGAAAAATAAGCTATTGAATATATAAATGAATGCTGATTTCTTTATTTGAGGTGAAGCAATGAAATACAAAGAATTAACCCAGAACATTTCGGGCAGTTTAAGAACTTTAAGTCAGGATTCGCCTGATTTAATGAAAAGTTTTAACCAATTGTCACAGACTGCTATGCGTGATGGCGTGATTGATCCGAAAACCAAGGAGTTAATTGCCTTGGCGATTGGTGTGGCGGCACGTTGTGATGGTTGTATCGGTTTTCATGTTCGAACCTTAGTCAAAATGGGCATGACCCTACGGGAACTGGAAGAAGTTTTAGGCGTTGCCGTCTATATGGGTGGAGGACCTTCATTGATGTATGCCGCAAATGCCCTAGAGGCATTTAAAGAGTTTTCCAGCTGATTGAATCGTTTAGTAAATGGAGGCTGAAATGAGTCAGCACTGGAATGAATTGTATGCCCGGACGCAAGATCTGTATGGCACAGCAGCAAATCTTTTCATTCAGCAAATTTCGGACAAAATCCGAATAGAGGGTAAAACACTGGCAATTGCTGAAGGTGAAGGACGGAATATCTTATACCTGGCTGAGCGGGCAAGACAGCAGGGTTACCCTTTTTCAGCGGAAGTCTGGGATTATTCTGATGTTGCTTTGACGCATCTGTCCAGCAAGGCTGAAGCCCAAGGGATAAAAGTTGAACTTAAACATGTTGATTTAACAGTAGCTCAATGGCCATCGGAGTTTTATCAAAATGTGATCTGTGTATTTGGTCATTTCGATATAGAAACACAAAAACAGGTTTTAGAAGGCATAAGAAAATCCTTGCTCAACGGTGGATGGTTTATTGGTGAGCTATATTCAAAGGAACAGATCGACTATAAAACCGGTGGTCCTTCAAATGTCGAATATTTATACGATCCTCGTTGCATTCTAGAAGTCTTCGGACAGGACCACATCCATCACTTTTATGTCGGGGAGCAAGAAAGGCAGGAGGGAAAATTACATTGTGGTAAATGCCATGTTATTCAATTTGCGATACAAGTGAGGAAGTAGAGCATAAGTGAATTTAATACATTTTGCTGACGATAAGGTCCTGCATTCTCATCATCAATATTTTTAGGGGGGATTACCATTACCGTAAAAATTCTCATTAAGACTAGGGAATGTATCTTTTTACTGATCTGTACCTTTTTTAATTTTCCTCTGTTCTTTAATTTAGTACCATCAATATAACTTACGCTGACGAGCTGGATTCACTGAATGAAGTATATGGAAATCAGAGATTTGATTGAGGCTGAATTGAAAAAATACAGTTCTAATCAAATGATTCCATCGGAACGTTACTTGGCATTAAAGTTTAACTGTTCAAGGGAAACAGTGCGTAAGGCTTATGAACAGCTTCGTGCCGAAGATAAAATTTACAAACGGCAAAATCTCGGCTGGTTTGTGAGTAATAAAAAAATTCAATACTATCCAAACTCAATTGAAAATTTTCGTTCTTATATGAAGGCACAGGGTTTTAATGCCAGAACAGAACTGATCTCGACCAGACAGCTGGAGCGATTTGATCACAGTGATGTTTTTAGTGAAGCAACGAGAAGACTCGGCTTTATTGAAATTATCCGTTTACGTTATGCTGATGATGTCCCGGTACTCCTTGAATACAATTATCTGCCTGTTGCGCTATTTCCAGATGTGCTGAATTATGACGTGATTACTTCGGTCCAAGATGTCATTAAAAATCACTTTGATTATGATTATACGAGTAGTCAGTTAAAAATTAAAAATACCGGTGTCTCTCATTTTGAGAGCCAATATTTAGGAATTCCTATAAGCCAAACAGCAACTTACATTGAACGTATTTCAAAATCAAACGATCTGGTGATTGAATATGACATCGAAATCTGGTCTCAGGACAAAATTGAAATGACCCTAGATATTCACGCATAAGCTTATATTTATCTCCAATCCATTCAAATCCTAAAAACTTCTGTGTTTTTAGGATTTTTTATTTTTAAAATAATTTTAATTATTAAGCATTCTATTTTTATATTTAAAAGGCTAAACTTGCCTCCAATTTAATACTGGTATGTACCACTTAATTTTGGGACAAACCTTAAATATTGAATGTATTTGAAAATACTGTGTAGATGTTTGCTTAAATGATGACTCTCCATTACCACATGATGATCTGGCTCAGGGATATTGATAATGACCACAATGACTGATGATTTAGGTCATGGTATGGGCAATGCCTGGGAAAATAAAGACTGGGCACATATTTCTGATCCAGAATTACAAAGCCTGCAGCAGCAGTATTCCTGTTTACAAGGTCATATTCAGATTTTGTGGTGTAGTCCACGGCCATTTTCATCTGCAGTATTGGTTAAAGTAGAGCAGGATCTTGTGAGCAGGGATGAAATAGTCGCGCATCAGTATTTGATTAAGCGCAGCCATTGTTCCTTTCGTCGTGCCCGCGATATTTTACAGGAGCATGCCGTTCTTCAGCATTTAGCTAGCAAAGAAATTCCTGTTGCAGCATTGATTAGCTCAAATCAAGGTCTGACCGCTTTAGAGCTAGGTGACTGGACCTATGAAGTCTATGCAAAAGCAGCCGGCTTAGATCTGTATGCAGATCAGCAATCCTGGAAACCTTTTTTCTATGCTGAACATGCTGCGAAAGCGGGGCAATTACTGGCAAGCTTACATATGGCCATGCAGGATTTTCCCGAACAGCAGGGCCGATCAGCATCTTATTTATTGTCCAATCAGCAGCTTTTAAACAGTGAAAATATCGTTACAGCCATTCAACGGCGCATTGTAAACAGTCCAGAATTAAGCCGTTATTTTGCCGACAAAAATTTAGATCCTTACTTTTTAGATCAAATCTTACAGGTTCACCAGCGTATTCAGCCTGTATTGCAACAGGCAAGCAGAATTTGGACCCATAACGATTTACACGCTTCTAATCTATTTTGGTCAGCACCGGATGCCAAAGCGGAGATTACTGCCGTAATTGATTTTGGTTTATCTGACCGAAATTCGGCACTTTATGATCTGGCTGTGACGATTGAACGTAATTTCATTGATTGGTTGGAATTAGAGCAGAGCCCACATATTCCGATTGATGAAGCCGGTTTAACCGCTTTTCTCCATGCTTATTTTTCCGAGATACATCCACAAGAAGATTTTAGTATTTTGCCAGAACTGCTGAAAATCGTGCATCTGGATTTCGCTTTTTCAGAGCTGGAGTATTTTGTGGGCATTACCCACAACCTCAACCATGCAGATGCGGCTTATTACGACTGGATTATCGGTCATGTGGACTGGTTCTTTGGCGAACAAGGCCAACAATTTACCCAGACTTTAACCCGGCTCATTCAACACGAATTGCACTCTTCTTAGTTGCTCTCTAAACCCGGCATCATCACCCACTTCAAATACATAAGGTTTCGTATGAACAATCGTCAACTCAAACAGAATGTATTAACCCGATCTTTAAATATGATCATTCTGTCGCAGCTTTGTTTAGCCCCGCTGACTTATGCTGAAGACGATGTTCAACAGCTTGACACGATTGTCATTACAGCCGATCAAAGCATCCCTTACTCGAGTGCCAAAGTGAATGTCGAGGGATTTGCTACGGACAGTCTGCAAAAAATACCTGCATCGGTCTCTATCGTGACTGCCGATCTCATTGCTGAACAACATGCTCGCGTGCTGAGCGATGTGGTAAAAAATGATGCAGCCATCGGTGATGGCTATGCTGCAATTGGCTATTATCCAAACTTTGTCTCGCGTGGCTTTGAACTCGATTTGGCATCAAGCTACCTGATTAATGGCAATGTGATTCGTGGTGAACAAAACGTTGCACTTGAAAACAAAGAACGTGTGGAAATTTTAAAAGGCATTTCCGCGATTCAAAGTGGTATGTCGACCCCGGGTGGTGTGGTCAATTATGTCACCAAGCGACCCAAAGATATCCAGGCCCTGACATTCTCGGCCGATCAACACGGCCAGTTTTCAGTGGCAACTGATCTCGGTGGTTTTTTGGGTGATGAGCAGCAATTCGGATATCGCATCAATCTGGTGAATGAGCAGATTGAGTCTTATGTCGATCACGTGGATGGTGAGCGCTATTTAGCGGCATTGGCCTTAGACTGGAAAACATCTGAGCAATCTAAATTGGAATTTGATCTTGAAGCACAGCGTTCCGAACAAAAATCAGTGCCAGGCTATCAATTACTGGATGGCAAAGTCCCAGAAAATGTGAAATGGGATCGATTGCTTGGTTACCAGACTTGGGGTAAACCGGTCACGATCGATAGTCTGAATAGCAGTTTAAAATATAGTTATGCCTTGAATGATGACTGGAACTTGGGACTTGTTGCAGCGCACAGTAAATCCAAGGTTGATGATTATTCAACATTTGCTTGGGGATGCTATGCCACGGTATGTGAATATAATGGCTTAGGCAACACCTTTGACGCTAATGGCAATTATGATATTTATGATTATCGCAACCCAGATGACACCTTTAAGACCAATCAATTTAAAGTCAAATTGGATGGGGTGATTGATACCAACTGGGCACAACATTATCTAAATTTTGATATTACGCAAACCAATAAATCTCGTGATCGATATCCTGGATTAAATAGAAACATATATACACATTTATACGAGAACCCAGAGGACATAGATATTGCAGGTAATATTTATGAGGATCCACTACAAGTAGAACAACAATTAGGTGATGTCGGTCCCTATTTTAAAGCTTTAGATAGTAAACAAACTGCATTTACAGCATTAGACCGTATTGAATGGAATAAACAGTGGTCTACTTTGATTGGCGGAAAATGGATCGAGCTTGATGAACAAGCACATGCTTATGATGCAGAGGGTAAGCAGGTAATAAAAGTTCGTGATACGGATTTAGACAAATTTTTACCACAGTTTGCAGTGAGTTATAGCCCGGTAGAGTCAACAACTCTGTATGCCTCTTATGCCAAAGGCTTGTCAGATGGAAAGACAGCACCTTTGTTTGCAGAGAATGCGGCTGAAACTCTAGCGCCGATCTATTCAGAGCAATATGAAATTGGCCTAAAACAACAGATCAAGCAGTTTTTATTGACTGCCTCGCTATTTGATTTACGCCAAGACAACCAATATAGCAAGCCGATTTCAGGACTTCGCTATTTTGTTGCGGAAGGCGAACAACATAGTCAGGGTCTGGAGCTCGGACTGAATGGTGCATTAACCGATCATCTGGCCTTAACTTCATCTTTAGCCTTGACTAAAGCCCGTTTAGAAAATGTAGAAGCGGTTGAATATGGCAATCATCAGGCGCAAAACGTGCCAAAAGTTCGTTTCGCAACACATCTTCGCTATAACGTACCGAGCATTGCAGGTTTCACTGTTCTGGCAGGTGGTCAATACAGTTCCAGCAAATATGCCAACAAAGAGGGTGCTGCGAAAGTCGCAGGTTATAGTGTGGTTGATTTAGGCGCTGCTTATCAATTTAAACTAAATACGACCGATGCATTGCTACGCTTGAATATTAATAATCTGTTCAACAAGAAATACTGGCGTGATGCAGGTGAATTTTTGGGTGACGATTATTTATTCTTGGGTTCGCCGCGTACAGCAACCTTGTCATTCAATCTGAACTTCTAAATTGGCTGCTTAATCAGGTTATATTGTTATGGAAAATATAGAAATTGCAGCGTTCATTTTAAACGTTTTAGGTGTCTGGCTGACCTCCAAACAATATAAAGTCTGCTGGTTGGTGAATATTGTCGCTGTATTTTTATATATGATTATTTTTTATCGTGTCAATTTATTTGCAGACGCAGCATTACAAGCCGTATTTATCTTGATGCAACTCTATGGCTGGTATAGCTGGTCGAAGAAAAATCATGACCAGGCTATCACCGTGCAGATTGGCTATTTGAATAAAAAAATCTGGGTATATAGCCTGATTGTGGGTATTGTCGCCGGTCTGGTGATTGGCGCCTTATTTGCTCATTTCACCACAGCATCACTCCCTTGGTTGGATTCCATGTTGGCTTCTTTTAGCTTGGTGGCAAGTTATTGGGCGGCAAAAAAATATATTGAAAGCTGGGGCTTGTGGTGTGTGTTAGATGTGATTTATGTCGGCATGTATAGCTATAAGTCATTGTATTTAACCGCCATGCTTTATTTTATTTTTATTCTTCTGGCACTCAATGGCTGGAGAATGTGGCGAAATCTTTATAGAGTGAAATTATCTTAAAATGACACTATTGCAAATAGAAATTTGAGGTGATGCTCTTTCCTTTAAAAAAAGTATTTATAGACTAAAAACTTTATTTGAATTGGCCGCAGCTTGAAGATGTTGCTGATATTTTGTGAAAGCTAGCTACCATACATTCAAAGCGAACCGAAGTTCGCTTTGAATGTATTTCACTTCTTAAAAGAACCCGGCTGGTTTGGTCGAATAGCTGACTAGCAAGTTTTTAGTCTGCTGATAATGATCCAGCATCATTCTGTGATTCTCACGCCCAATCCCTGATTTTTTATAACCACCGAAAGCCGCATGGGCAGGGTAGATGTGATAACAGTTAGTCCAGACCCGACCTGCCTGAATAGCACGGCCTGCACGGTAAGAGGTATGCGCTGAGCGTGACCAGACACCGGCACCGAGTCCATAAATCGTATCATTGGCGATCTTGATCGCATCATCGAAGTCTTTGAAGGTGGTCACAGCCAGTACAGGCCCGAAGATTTCTTCCTGGAAGGTCTTCATGTCATTGGTGCCTTTAAAGATAGTCGGCTCAATATAGAAACCTTGCCCCACTTCCTGACGTGCTTCACCACCAGTCAGGATCTGTGCGCCTTCTTCACGACCAGTGGCAATACAGCCCAGAATCTTGTCCTGCTGTTCCTGTGAGGCTTGCGCGCCAATCATGGTGTCAGTATCCAGCGGATGCCCGGTTTTAATCCGTTTCACCCGTTCAACGGCACGCGCCAGAAATTCGTCAGCAATACTTTCCTGGATCAGCGCACGCGATGGACAGGTGCAGATTTCACCCTGGTTCAGGGCAAACATGGCAAAACCTTCCAGCGCTTTGTCCAGATAATCGTCTTCCTGATCCATGATGTCAGCAAAGAACAGATTTGGTGATTTACCCCCCAGTTCCAGCGTCACCGGAATAATATTTTCGGTGGCATATTGCATGATCATCTGACCGACGGCGGTGGAACCGGTAAAGGCAATCTTGGCAATGCGTGGGTTGGTGGCTAGCGGGCGACCGACTTCAACCCCATAACCATTGACGATATTCAGGACACCCGGTGGCAAAATATCCTGAATCAGTTCAGCCAGCACCAGAATGCTGACCGGAGTCTGTTCTGCAGGTTTCAACACAATGCAGTTGCCCGCAGCCAGGGCAGGTGCCAGTTTCCAGACAGCCATCAGAATCGGAAAGTTCCACGGGATAATCTGACCCACGACGCCCAACGGCTCATGAAAATGATAAGCAATCGTATCTTCATCAATTTCGGAAATGCCGCCTTCCTGCGCACGAATACAGCCGGCAAAATAACGGAAATGGTCAATAGCCAGCGGAATATCGGCAGCCAGCGTTTCACGGATCGGTTTGCCGTTATCCCAGGTTTCTGCCACTGCCAGCAGTTCCAGATTTTGTTCCAGACGATCGGCAATTTTCAACAGAATATTGGAGCGGGTGGTCGGCGATGCTCTGTTCCATTGTTCTTTGGCTTTGTGCGCTGCATCCAGGGCCAATTCAATGTCTTCTACAGAAGAACGCGGAACCTTGGTAAAGACTTTGCCATCTACCGGAGAGATGTTGTCAAAGTATTCACCTTTGACCGGAGCGACCCATTCGCCGCCAATAAAATTCTCGTATTGTGCTTTAAAATGAACTTTTGAATCAGGTTGATTAGGATCGACGTAACGCATATTTATTTCCTTTGCTTATTTTCGTATGGCAAAACCGCTTCTACAGCTTTGGTATAAGGTACTTCTGCATCTTATTTGATTAATATAACTGGTATAAGGTTGGAAAAAGGTTGGAGCTAGCATGTTCACGATATTTTCATCCATTTTAAAAAAATAACGATTACAGCGGATGTAAATCATGAATTGTTGTGAGAATAAGGAATGATGACAAAACAAGATTTGATGGAAAAAAGGCACAATACTGATCAGCTTCGGCAAAACAGCAGTTTGTCTCCCTTACATGCAGAACAGCTGGGACAGAGTATTGCCAGCTCCTGGCAACGTTCATCCTCGGCTGAAATCCCGAAGAATCGTTTAGCAGCACCGCTGACGGATTTAAAAAAGACCACTTCTTCCTCAACTTTAGCCCAAGCCCTGCAACATTGTGCTCAGGATTTAAAACATATTGCCGAGCAATCTTCTATGGTGCTGGCGGTCGGAGATATCGGCAGCACCATCATTTGGGCAGCTTCTAGCCCACAAATGCAAAGTGCCGCAGAAAGTGTACATTTTATTGAAGGTGGGCAATGGCGCGAAGAGCTAGTCGGAACCAATGCATTGGCATTATCCTTAAAAACTCAACAATCCAGCTGTGTCTTTTCCAGTGAACATTACATGTCCTCCATTCATGATTGGGTTTGTTACGCTGCCCCGATTATTGATCCCTATTCAAAACAGGTCTTAGGTGTCATTGATCTGTCGACTACCTGGCCAAAGCATAACAGTTTAGCACTACTAGCTGCGGAGCGCTGTGCTACGATCATCCAGTCGGCTCTACTAGAATGCCAGAAGCAGCGCCTGTTTATTCGAGCTTTTTCAGTACCTCAAGTGCTGTTTAATGGCAAGATGCTGGTTCTGACTCCTCGACAGATTGAAATTCTGACCATTCTAGCCTTATGTCCGCAGGGTCTGAGTCTAGATACATTGCATCAAGCCTTATATGGCGAGCGCAAGGTCAGTATGGGTACTTTAAAAGCAGAAATGTCACAATTACGCGATTTATTAGGTGGTATGCTGGGTTCCAGACCCTATCGTTTATTGGCGCATGTAGAGGCTGATTTTTTAATGACAGAGCAATCTTTAGATGCTGGGTATATCGATTCAGCCTTGAAATTATGTACCGGCGTATTTCTGGCCAAAACAGAAAGTCCATTTCTATGCGCCTGGAGAGATTGTCTGGAATCACGCCTGAGCGATGCCATTTTCAAGGCTAATGAAACCGATGTCTTGCTGAAACATGTGGCACATTTTCCTGAAGCGATTGATGCTGTAGAACGCCTGATTGAACTGATGCCCAAAAACCATCCCGTTCATCAGACTCTGTTAAAATATAAAAATCTTTAAAGCTGATGTAACTGTCGGTACAAAGCTAAACAGTTAAAATAGGAATATTCTGGAATATTAAGTATTATCCTTGCTTACTGTGAGTTTACTTATTAATTTAGACTGAACCTGATCCTAAAATTTTTATCAGTGGCTACCCAGTTTGCCGTTTGCCTAGATGCTTGATATCAGCTACGCTCACCTTCATGTCATTTGAAGGACGCGCAGTTTATTCCTCAGGGATCAAATATAATCGTAAGATAATACGCTATGAAATTTTATTTGTGGCTAGAACGGGCTAAAAAAATAGTGGCATTTTTCTACCATGGGATTAATGTCGATATTCATAATGAAGGGGACTTCATAAAAAAGAAACACCCCCCGCTTTTATCCTCTTATGAAGGCAAAAGGATCAGCCAGGAACAGGAAAATGCATGTCTGCTCTTGGCACACTTCCTCAGGAAGTGAAACAGGGGCTGTTAAAAATGTAAGTCAGATGCTTGGAGAGAAGACTTACATTGAGGCACTACATCGCCGCTTTAAAAATATCTACCACTTGGGCATGGCTGGCTTTACGTGGATTGGTCAGCATGCAGGCATCTTTTTGTGCATTTTCCGCCATGATGGCCAAGTCAGCTTCTTTTACATTCAATTCCGTCAGCCCAGATGGAATACCAATTGAAGCCGAAAGCTGACGAATGGCGCCAATCGCTTCATAAGCTGCTTCAGTTACGGTTAAGCCTTCTGTATTCACCCCCATCAATTGGGCAATTTTGGCATAACGTTCAGGACAAGCAATCAGGTTAAATTCACAAACATGGGGGAGCAGAATTGCATTACAAACACCATGCGGCAAGTTGTAGAAGCCTCCGAGCTGATGTGCCATCGCATGCACATATCCTAAAGAGGCGTTATTAAAGGCCATTCCGGCAAGATATTGAGCATAGCTCATGGCATCCCGTGCTTCTAGATTATCCCCATTCGCCACTGCGGGACTGAGCCATTCACTGATCATGGTGATCGCCTTTTCTGCACAGGCATCAGTGATGGGATTAGCAGCCGTAGATACATAGGCCTCGACCGCATGTGTCAGAGCATCCATCCCTGTTGCCGCAGTCAGGCCGGCAGGTTTGGCCAACATCAGTTTAGGGTCATCAATCGCAATGAGTGGTGTGCAACGCCAATCTACAATCGCCATTTTCACATGGGTATCGGTATTGGTAATGATACAGAAACGTGTCATCTCCGAAGCCGTCCCTGCCGTGGTATTGATTGCAATCAGTGGTGTCATCGGAACGGTACTTTTATCAATCCCTTCATAATCACGGATATGTCCGCCACCTGCAGTGACCAGACCGATGCCTTTGGCACAGTCATGTGATGAGCCCCCACCTAACGATACAATAAAATCACAGGCATTTTCATTATAAGCTTCAACTCCATGATGCACGTTAATATCAGTTGGATTGGGTTCCGCACCTGGGAAAATATAACTGTCAACACCTGCCTCTTTCAAATAATCTGCAATATCATCTGCAACACCAAATTTAAACAGGCCAGCATCAGTTACAATCAGTGCTTTCTTGGCGCCTAAATTTTGTGCTTTTATCCCGATTTCTTTAGCACAGCCCGGACCAAAAAGTGAAACGCAGGGAATATAAAAACCGTTAGTTTGATCTGCAATATTTTTAAAAGCCATGGGGTGATTCCTTCTACCATTGATTGATTATTTTATCGGTGACCCTCACCGTAATATGAGTATTGGATGAAGCTAAAAAGAATCCTACCTACCAAATACCTACCAATTTAAATTTCTGATTCTAGCCAAAATAATGCATTTGAGGTATTTAAAAGCAGATTGGCAAGGTTTAGCAGATACTGGGTAGATTGGTTTAATAAAGGGCGTGTGAATAGCACACTAGGCTGTTTACTACTTTCTGATTTTAAATAAATACTAAAATGCTTTATTCATTTTTAAGATAAAGATAAAAAGTACGGGGCTTAGAAATACCCATAGAGCCACAAAGCTGATACTGTAGCTAAACCGGGTCCGTAATAAAACCATTACGACGAATAAGAAAATACCTGCAGCGAATTTAGTGTACGTAGGAAAATTCGCTAAAAAAGCGTACCGAGATTTTCGGGTTTTTAGGATCTGCTTTGCACTTACCGCATAAAAACCAAAACAGCTTAGCCATAAAAGCCCCATGATTGCGATCCATATCATATGGAAGACTCCTGCTGTACGGCTTTCAGTTTGGTCTGGATTTTCTTAATAGCCTTTTGCTGAATGGGCGTAATTTTCTGGTGTAACAATAGGGCAAGCAGTGCCAAGGTCCATAACATCAGATCAATACGCAAAAAAGGCCAATAAGTCGCAAAAGAATCAACATATTGCTGGGAAACTAAATAATAAATATCAATCAGGGGAATTATAAAGGCAGCACAAATCAGAAGTTTAAGCTGCATTCTCCATATATCTTGCTGTGGGGTTACACATGCCAGGATAAAACTGCCAAGCCAGATAGAGAAAAAACTATAAATTTCATAATTTGGTGCACCTACAGGAATACTGATAAAACGATTCGCATAGAGATATCCCAGCATGGCAAGCGGCAAGCCAATAATTATGGTGATATTCAAGCGGTTCACTAAATAGTGTCCGAGATGAAACCGCACTGATTTTTTCTGCATCTGGCGTTTCAGGCTCCACAGCAGCAATCCGGATGCAATCATTGCGCAGCCTAATATGCCGGAGAAAAATAACCCTAAACGTAAAACAGGTTCGGCAAAACGTGCCATATGTAAACCATACATGCTGGCATTTAGTGTGGCAATTGCACTTTCATTTCGTGTATTTTCAAGCAATTTTCCGGTAGCAGCATTTAAAATAAGCTGTGCCTGATTTCGTGTAATGGAATGATCTTTGAGCTGAGTTAAGGTTATGTGTGCCAGCTGGGTATTGGGCTGCTTGACCGTGATATTGTCAAATTCCGCATATCCCCAGTGTTGCTGTGCCGTGGTGATAAAATGTTGAATTGGCAGCATCTGGGTTTTCACAGGAACTGAGTGGGTGGCTGATGTATTGATTGTGCGAATTTCTTCAAAATATTGAAAGGGATTGTCTGGATAAAGTTTTTTCATACCGGAAGGCAGCACGATATAAAAGAAAATCGCCAACCCGGTAAATGTCATGGTCAAAAAGAACGGCAGGGCAATCACTGAACTGACATTATGAAAATCCAGATAAGAGCGCTGTCCTTTAAAGGCTCTTAGGGTAAAAAAGTCTGTCAGGATTTTTTTATGGGTAATGATTCCTGAAATCAGAGTCAATAACATGATAAAGGCAGCAATCGTCACAATCAGCCGACCAATGGTGTAGGGCATACCATAGAGCTGAAAATGAAAATTATAGAAAAAATCTCCCCCTTGTGTGGCTGAAAGCTGTAATTCTTTTCCTGTCGAAGCATTCAGGGTTTTGACTTCATAGCCACCATCCGCTTTTTGCCAGTAGACTTTATTCACCGGTGAGTCTTGATTGGCGACTCCGATATACCAGTTTTGGGCGTCCGGTGCATGCTGCTGTAAATAGCTGTAAGCAGATTTTAAGGCAGTTTCCTGATTGACTTGCATTGTGGCAAATTCAGGCTGCATCCATAGACTGATTTCATGTCGGTAATAGGTGACCGCGCCTGTTAAAAAGATCGCAAAGAGTAACCAGCCAAAGCTTAAACCCAGCCATGAATGTAAACATGCCATGGATTGACGGACAGATTTATGCATGGTTTAACCTATGAAGCGGGAGAAGAGAAATAAAATAAGTAAAGGAATCAGGCTATAGATAGAAAGCTTTTTTAAACTTTGGATACAGAAGATTCCAATCACAAAACAAACATAAAAAATCAGGGCAGTAAATGCAGCCAAATAGACAGACTCAGCTTTAGGCAGAAAAGCCTGTAGAAAGTAAGCCAGATCGAGTGCGATTAAATAACTGCACAAGTAGCCAATGCCAAAGGTCATGCCTAAGCGATAGAGAATGGCAAGTGGCTGCACTACAACAGACATCATATTTGGCCTTGAATAAATCTATACTGATGAAAATCTAAAAACTTAATAAACAAAACTTAAAGTCGTTACCAGATACTGTTTTTTATAGGCCTGCTGATTCAATTTTCCTGCCTTGTCTGCTTCTTTGCCAACTTCAATGACATATTGACCTTTCCATGGCGTGGCGATCGTAATCTGGCCTTGGCCGTTGGTGGTGTATTTTTTTAGCCAGAATTGCGGGGAAAAGACTGTGACTTCAACATCCGCAGCAGCTTTACCCTGATACAGTACCGTAAATGTATTGCTGTTGATCTGGGTCGGGACAATATCTAGTTCTGACTCTGCTTTCAAGTTTTGTCTGCCGGATTTGGCATGATAGCTCAACAATGATTCTCCATAGATCAATTCATGACTGAGCTGGACATCTGTCTGGCCTTGGGTCGCATAAAGCAAATGATCTTGTTGCATTTGAGGACTAAAGCTTTTTCTAGACTGAACGGCCTTTGCTTGATTAAAAGACTTCAAGGCACCTTGCTGCGTTTCTTTAAGCTGTTCACTATATTCACCAAAGAACGCATGAGTCTGCTTATCTGTATCACGTTCCAGCCAAAGCATATGCGCCTGAGCTGAAAGTGTCATAGACAGTCCGAGGGTCAGAGCGATCATTTTTTTCATTTGTTTTACCTGTTTTTGTGTATGTAGTGATGATTTAGCCCTGAACATGTCGTCAAGGCTAAGTTTGAAAATCAGTATTTAAATTTCACAGCAACGCTGTAATTTGCTGGTGCACCATAAAAACCTTGCTGATTCGGGAAATTGAACAGATATTTTTCATTGGTCAGGTTATTACCATTGGCTTGCAAGGTCATATGCTCATTCAGCTCATAGCTGGCCATTAAGTTCACGAGCGCATAAGCATCCTGCTCAATGATTCCAGCTTTCTGGGTAATCACTCCATTGGCGGTTGCTTCAGGCACATCTAGATAGGTCTGATCTTGCCACTGCACACCAAGGCCCAGTTTCAGTTTTGGAAGTTGCGGCACCTGATAGGTAGTTAAAAGATTAAAAGACTGGGTTGGATTGAAGGTACGCGCATCACCGCCATTGATCAGATCTTTCAGGCTAAACTGGGTATAACCAAAGCTTAAGTTAAAATGGTCGGTCAGTTGTCCCGCCAAGCCAAACTCGTAGCCTTGGGAACGCAGGTCACTGACCTGAGTTGTGCGTAAAGTCGGAATACCATCAGAATCACGAAGCGGATAATTACTTTGCTCCGTTCTGAACACAGCCATGGTGGCGGTAAGCTTGTCATCTAGCCAAGAACCTTTGACTCCGACTTCATAGCTTTCACCTTCGATCGGTTTGTTAATGCTGCCATCATCTGCTCTGGTGGTTTGCGGACGGAAAATCGAGGTATAACTCAGATAGCCTGTATATTCAGGGCTAAAGTTATAGGTCAGACCGGCATAGGGTAAAACTTTATCTTCATCATAAATGGTGTCGGTCCCATAACTGCTACCACTGCTTTCAGCCTGAACATAGTTCGCACCTAAAAGCAGTTTCAGATCATCATTCAGATGCAGTCGGGTCGCAGCATAAAGGCTCTGGTTCTTCTGCCGGATATGCATTTCACCACTGGTTTTCGACATATCCCAGCTTGGTTCTTCGGGTGTAAAACTGGCTAAATCTGTGGTCAGCGGATTGACAAAGCTGCCAGCATAACCCAATTCATCCAGACGATTTTTGGCCCAGACATAGCCCAATGAGGCTTCATGGCGTTGTCCCCAAAGCGGATAGGTGCCGCTAAAACTCAGGCTGGCTTGTTGTTCTTTATTGTCATCAATATACATGCCTGGGTAGAGGAAGATGCCTGAAGTGCCATTTGCGCCAGGTTTGCCGGACAGAAACAAGAGCTTTGAATCGCGTTGTGTACGTTTTTCATCATAGGTCAGTTTGGCTGTCCAGTCGCCACCCAGTTTTTGTTCAAGCTCGGCAAAGTAACTTTTAATATTGCTATCCCAGTGCGCCCAGCTTGGACTGTAATTATAATTCCGTGAGTAACTGAGCTGCTCGCCTTCAGTATTGATCAGTGGATTAGAACCCCAATTGACACCATTCGGCTTGTGATTGGTTTCAGTATAGCCAGCAGTCAATAGAGTTGTGTCAGTAATATCTGCCTCCACAACAGCACCTATGCCGTTCTTTTCTAGTTCATAACGATCCAGATAACTGTCACCAGTCTGTTGATAACCAAATACACGGCCTCTGACTTTTCCATCCTGGGTGAGAGGAGAAGATACATCTGCTTCATAGCGCTGGGTATTCCATGAGCCGTAACTGGCATTCAAGGCTGCCTGAAGTTCCTGAGTAGGGCGTTTGCGAATCATGTTAATAGTTGCGCCGGGATCGCCAATTCCATTATTTAAGGCATTCGCGCCTTTGACCACTTCGATACGGTCAAACAAAAAACTGTCTGGATTATCATTATTATAATTATAGCCTTCGAGTGGAATACCAACGCCATCGACTAAAACATTTGAAATCTCGAAACCTCGGGCAAGGTAGGAGGTCCGTTCCGTTTCCTGATTGCTGACGATAATGCCAGGGGTATTGCGCAGTACGTCCCGGGTATTATCCAAGGCAAAGTCATCCAGTTGCTGGCGGGTAAGGACATTGACTGTTTGCGGCGTTTCCTTAAGTGGAATATTCAGTTTTGAGGCGGTTGACGAGTTTTGGATGATATAGGCTTTACTCTGTTCAGAGCTGAGCTCACTCTGTTCTGATTCCGCTGTAACGGTAATCGTCGGTAATTGCTGAGTATCATCGGCAAAACTTTGTTGTGTAACTAAAATCGAAAAACTGAGTAAAGATAGTTTAAATGATGAAGGAACGGTAGAAGACATTTTGGCTAATGTAAATGATAATAATTATCACTAATGTTATTATTTAATATATCTTAAAGCAATCTCAACATAACAGGAAATATGAATGAAAAATGGGTTAATGATAGGTAAATTTCCAAATAAAACTTTAATGTAAGGATAGGGAGCAATAAATATCACTATTAAAAAGATGTTATTACCTTACCTTTGTGCTCCTGAACGGCTTTGCTGCACTAATACCTAACACTTTGATTTTATTATATTTATTTTTTATTAAAGTTTTATAAGACCCTTAAAAATCAGTATCTTGAAAAATATTTATGCAATAAAGCCACGAAGAGATAAAGCTTATCCTGTGCTGTTTGCATCTCAGCGATGTCGATATGAAAGTAACAATTGAAGCGCTTCCTGACAGGGCGATCACCTTGTACCTTAGGCAGTCATGAAATACCATGCCGCTGCAAGCAGCGGTGTAACGACGAGCGTGTCAGATAAGGAATACTCGGCTGCAATGCATAAAGGCAATCGTCTAGCGGCAACAAAGTGCGTTTTTGAAAAGCAACAATTGCCGCCTCATCTTCAGGCGATAACACGCTTGAGCGAGGATTCTTTGGCCCGGTTGTAAGATCATCTACTGAAGTACGTTTCTTCCATTTTGCGACGGTTTTTTGATTGATGCGGTAACGCTTGGCTAGCGTTCTTAAGCTCTCTTGACTATTTTGTATTGCTCGACGCACTGTCTATGTCGTTGTGACGCTGCTGTGTAGAACTTGTCCCATAGTGCTTCCTTTCATTTCTCTAAGAATGTTGCACCATTAAAATCTGGGACTAAACATCTAGCTAGAAAGTTCCACAGTTTGAAATTAAACGTCGATAAGCCAAAAAAAAGCACAAGCTACCGATCATTCCAAGATAGAGCAGTTTAGGCAAGATCAGTGTTGTAGGCACACCCATCTGATTGAGTTGAATAAACGTCTGCACAATTTGGGTAGAGGGCAGGATTTCGCCAACGACTTGCATCCAGGTGGGCATGGCAGCATGCGGCCAGGCCGCACCAGATAAAAAGAACAGTGGAATAGAAGTGAATACAATAACATGCCCCGCACGTTCCGGCAGATCCAGAAAACTGGCAAATAGGCAGGTCATGCCAATTATCGTGTAGATAAAAACCGCAACAGCCAGCAGCATCCCGAGCAGGTTGCCACCACGTGGATAATCAAATAGCCAGAAGCTAAAGCCGAATAAATAGAAACATCCCAGACAACCAATGGTGAAGACCGCTAAACACATCCCAATCAATGCATTTGTGTTTAATTCTATTTTTCTTTCCCGATATACCAAAATCAGCATACTCAAACCCAAAAGAATGGTTTGGTGGATAATTAAAGGTGCAACCGCAGGAAAGACATAGCTGCCATAGCCGGACAGCGGATTAAATAAAGGAATTTGATGCACAGAAAGAGCAGGTGAAAAATCCGAGACCTTGCTAAAGCGTTCAGTATAGTCTGCCAAAGTTTGCTCAACTGATGTAGCTAAGCCCAGACCAATTTGTTTGGTCACTAAAAAGTTGGCAGTGCTTAAATACAGTCCAATTCCGCCTGTTTCACCATGCCTTAAGCTTTGCGATAAATTGTCCGGTAGTAACAAGATACCATCGGCTTTTTGAGATTCAACCCATTGTTTGGCTTCGGCAAAATTGCCGGTAATCGCCTCAATTTCCACATTGGGGCTTTGTGCCACCTGACTAATAATACGGGTGCTTAAGTTACTTTGTTCTTCATCGACAATAATAATGGGTAAGGCTTCAGCCTGCTGTGCCTGATAAGCGGTTGGATAAAAAAAGCTGTAAAATAAGACGGATAGAATAAGCGTGGTAAAGATCGTGCCGTGACTGACAATATCCTTGAAGCTTTGCAGATAGTAAAACCAGAGGGATTTCATTGGACTGCTCCTTTAGCTATTTTTTTAAGAAACAGATAAGCCAGCAGAGCGTAGACTAGGGCATAGATCAGCAGCATTAATCCAGCTTGCAGTGAAATATGCAATGGACTACCAATCACCCATTGTTCAGTTTGTAATTTGGCATAGGGCGTAAACGGAATAATATTGGACCAAAACTGGGTGAATAGGGGCGCATTATTTAAAGGGAGGGTCACACCGGCAAAACTTAAAGATGAACCGCCATAGACCGCAATGATGCCGAAAGATTTACTTAAATCTTTGGTTGCCAGAACCACTGCACTGCTTAAAAATGCATAAGCGCTATACAGCAGAAATTGCGCCAATAGAATCAGGCTGAGCGAGCCGGCAACAAACCAGCCGCGAATTTCAATCAGCCAGAACATCCAGATCCAGGTCCATAGACTAAAAATAGCCACATAGACCAGATTTTTAGACAGCAATGCCATCCAGATGGACGAGTTGCTGATCCAGCTTGTTAAGGTCTGTCGCTTCAGTTCCTGACCGACGGAAAATGCCACACAACAACACAGCAGTAAATGCAGAATTGCCGGAATGACATAGGGTTCCAGATAGAATTCATAATTCAGTTGTGGATTATACAGCGGCGATATTTTGATATGCGGCGACGGTGCTTCGAGAGAAGGCAGCCGGTTGCCCAGATATTGCTGTCCGCCAAATTCAGCCAGTGCTTGTAGGGTACTGACCAGCATGGCAGAGGAGATGGTATTTCCGATACTGAAATAACTCTGGTTAAAGGCAATACTGATGTCAGCATCCTGGGCACGAACCAGACGTTGCTCGGCACCGCTTGGAATATGGATATAACCCCAAATTTTATTTTGATTTAACAGGCGCTCAATTTCAGCTGTTTGTTCCGACACCGTAGCAATTTTAAGAGTATGATTCAGCGCCACATGCTGATAAATGCTTTGACTCAGCGCACTCTGGTCTTGATCAATAATCGCAATCGGTAAATGATCCGGTTTCCCTTGAGCAAACATGCTGCTGAATAAAATAATCACCAGTGCAGGTGCCAGCGTGACCAGACACAGATCCCATTTTTCTCGGAGCAGATAGCGCAGTTCGCGCCATATACCCGTCCACATTATCGGGCCTCTTTCAGTTTAAATAACACGCTCATCCCAACTTTCAGTTCAGGAATCGCTGGTGCGGGCACAAGATGCAGCTTAAAACTTCGCACATCATAACCGCCGGTTTGGCGTGTGGTCTTAATGGTGGCAAATTCACCTTCAGCACTGATCTGCTTGATTTGAAAAGTGGCGGTTTTATCTAGGGCGGGAATATAACCTTCAATACTGCTCATTTTCTGAAATGGGGCATATTGGTCTTCACGAATATTCAGGCTCACCCACATTTGATCTTCAATCAGGCTGACCACAGGGACTGCGGTGGCTACCAGCTCCGAGACTTTTCCATAGGTTTTAGACACCGTTCCGTTTACAGGTGCTACTAATTGGGTTTCTGCCTCTAATGCATTGGCTTCATCCAGCGCAGCCTGGGCAATATCTACTTGTGCATCGGCAGAACTCTTTTGCTGCGAGGTGCTGCCACGTTTGGCACGTGCGTATTGCTGATACGCTGCTTCTGTCATTTGTGCCGCTGATTGACTGGCTGCATACAATTCATCACGGCGCTGGCGTGAAATCACACCTTCCTTAAATAAATTTGCACCACGCTCATAAGAAACTTTGGTTAAATTTTGCTGTGCTTTCAGCGATTGCCAGTTGGCATACAGGCTGGCGATATTTTCTTCCTGCGAGCCACGTTCAGCAGTCGATTGTAAGGCCAGCGCAGATTGCAAAGCCGCTACAGCTTGCTGTTTTTTGGCCTGAATTTCCGGGCTGTTTAAGCGCACCAGCACATCGCCTTTTTTGACCTGCTGACCTTCTGCTACATAAATTTCTTCAATACGGCTTGGCACTTTGGTCGCCACCTGAACCGTTTCAGCTTCTACACGACCCTGCAATTCAAGCGGAGCGGGTTGATAGCTTTTCCATAATCCAAAAGCGATGACTGCCAGCAGAACTGGAATCAGGGCGAGCAATAAATATTTTTTCTTTTTGGAGATTTCAGGAGCTTCTTCATGCTCGGTGGAAGTCGTCGCGTTATTTTCTATTTCAGTTTTTGTTTCTACCTGTTGTGCAGGCGATTTTTCTGTATCGCTGGATGAAGCCGCTTCATTCACAGGATCATTGGATTTTTGATCTTCGTTCATGTTCGGCTCCATTAGCGAATAGAGTGGGTGTTGGTATGTTGGATGTAGTTCGGAAATTCTGCAATCGAGCCATGGCTTTGTAATAGGGTAGCCAGTGACATCACATATTTGTAGGCATTCAAGGCAGTTTCAGCTCGTAGTCCGCTCAGCATATTTTGTGCATCGATGACCTGTGTGGCGGTGCCCATATCTTCTTTAAAAGACAATTCTTGGATGCGTAAATTTTCCTGTGCGGCTTTCAAGTTTTGTGCCAGAAGCGCATCACTTTGCTGTGCGCTGAGTGCTTCGCTATAAGATTTATAGATCAAATTTTCAATTTCTTGCTGGGTGCGTGCAGTGAGTAATTCTGTAGCAGAGCGTTTGAGTTCGGCAGCCTGAATATTTTTGTTTTTATCAATTCCGGAAAACAGGTTATAACGTGCGGCAACTCCGACAATCCAGTTTTCATTTTGATCCAGACTATATTCACCAAAAGCAAAAACATTCGGTTTTTTTGCCGCTTGCTGGGCTTTGACATTGGCTTGGGCCAATTGGGTATCCAGCTGCATTTTTTGAATCAACGCAGAGTTCTGACTAAAAGTTTTTAGCAGATGATTTAAGGCCTGTGGCTCGGTTTTATTGACAAATAAAGGCGTCGAAAGTTCGGTGATGCTACTTTCCTGAAGCAGATTATTCAGCTGGAACAGCGCAGCATTCAAATTGGCTTGTGTGTTTTGCTGGCTGCGTTCGGCATTATTACGTGCCACTTCAAATTGCATGCGCTGGCCTTTACTGATAAAACCTTGCTGTTCCATCTTTAAGGCGTTGCGATAATGCTGCTGCATGGCATTCAAGTTAAACAGTGCTGCTGCATGCAGTTGCTTTTGGAGCTGGACATTGAAATAACTTTGAATCAGTTCAAAACGCTGCGTATCTTGCTGCTGTTTGTTGCTGAGCTGACTACGACCTACTTGAATATTGGCGATTTCTTTGGCGCTGCTTGTCAGTCCACCGGTATAAAGCGGCATCATGACTGAAACCGTCGGGCGAATCACCTGATCATCCAGCACGACATGCGAACTATCAGGAATTAAGCCAACTCCATTTTGAATAGGTTGTCTTAAACTATTTTTTAGCGGGTCAGCCAGATCACCTAAGTTCAGTTCATCAATTCTATTATTGACACCATCCGTTAAGGATTGCTCTAAATTATTTTTTAATGCACCTAAAGGCAGATCGAGTTCATTATGAAAGGCATACGCACGAACATTCAGATCGACACGCGGCAGACCTACGCCTTTTACTGCTTCAGCTTCAAGTTTTGAAGCCTGCTCCAGACTTTGATAGGCTTGGCTGCTATAAGAGTTTTGCAACAACTGACGTTCAGCGTCCTGAAAGCTGATGCTCTGCGCATGAGCAAAGCTGCCATACATCATCGATGCAAGCAGATTTAACCCCCAGACAAGCTGTCTTTTATTTTTCTTTAAGTTCATAAAGTCGCTAAACTGATTTAAAGCCGGTAATGTTATCCGGCTAGTATAAATCAAAGGTATGCAGATAGAACTAGTGTAAAGTTATAGTATTGTTTCTTGTACATTTGTCTATAAAAAAGGAAGCTTATGCATCCTTAATA
>NZ_JAJKFX010000009.1:0-133921 GCF_022869025.1 Acinetobacter sp. F-1
GGGGAATTCCTCCCTTTTTAAAGGGAGGTTAGGAGGGATTTTTAACGCTGCTTGCGTTTCCGATATTCCACTGGCGTTTCATTGGTCCAGCGTTTAAAGGCACGATAAAACGTACTTGGTTCCGAGAATCCGGTCAGATAGACAATTCTTTCAACACTTTCAGTGGTACTCGCCAGCAAACGCTTGGCCAGACGACAACGATAATCCGACAGAATCTGTTGAAAGCTGGTATGTGCTTCACTCAGTTGTGTTCTTAAGCGACGTGGCGTGATGTTTAGCTGTGCAGCTACAGTTTCCAGTGTGGTTTCGCCACTTTCCAAAGTAGAGCCAATCGCTCGACGAACTTCACCGACCAGATCATAACGCGCCAGTTCCTGCAGTTTTTCAATTGCCAGCTGCTCATGTAATTGTAAAAGCTCTGGTTCAGCCTGCCACAGTGGAAACTCTAGAATACTTGGGTCGAAATAAAGTCGGGTTTCTTTTTGACCTAAGCTGACCGGACACTCATAAACCCGGAAATATTCCTCGTCAGGAGCACCTTTGGAAAAATTAAAATCGATATAAATCGGTTCAAAACGTCCTTCGGTAATAAATTTGAAGAAACGCAGTACACCCGACATGGCACACTCGGTAAAATGACGATTGACCAGACTTTCAGCAAAAGGCTGCTCGCCATTGGTTAAATAGCAGCGATCATCTTCGATCACCAACTTGGCAGCAAAGGCATCGCTGATCAGTCGTTGATAGGCCAAGGCACGTTTCAGTCCCTCACCAAAATTTTCAGATGAAACAAACAGGTGTTCAATCACCTGACCACGATACAGTGGTAAATGTTCGCCCAGATGCAAACCAATATCCGGGTCCTTACTGACTTCTTCAGCTGCCACCCAAAAGGCATACTGGGCACTCAGCGGCGTACGGTCATTGGCCTCGACCTGATTTAAAGCAACTCCTGCTTTGGTCAAAAGTTCTTCTGTCGGCAAACCCGCACGACGAATCGCCTGATAGCCCAAACGCAATACGACTGATGCATCCGTTAGCTGACTCACTCAAAAGCCTTCCTTGTATGTACTTCATTTATACTTAAAAAGATTAATTTTAGATTAACTGCGATTGACCAAACTGACAACAGAAACCGACATTTTTTTAGTTAAAAAGTTTATCCTGATCGTTCGCTTATTTTACTGACAGATGATCAGTCTAACACCCGTTTCACCTTGTATTTTGCAAAAAAATTGACTATAATTTGCGCCTTTCCAATTTATTCATTCAGGTAGGCTATGGCCAATAAAGAGGAACTCATCGAGTTCGAAGGCGTTGTCACCGAGACGCTTCCTAATACTATGTTCCGTGTACGTTTAGAGAACGGTCACGAAGTGATTGCCCACATCTCTGGTAAAATGCGTAAACACTATATCCGTATTTTAACTGGCGACAGTGTAAAGGTTGAAATGACACCTTATGATTTGACCAAAGGTCGTATCACCTATCGTGCACGCTAAGTTTTAGCGTAAGCAAAAGCCACTTTTAGTGGCTTTTTTATTACTTGATCATTTAGTTGAACAATAAAGTAATTTGACACTAAACTATCCCCTCACGACTATTCATTGAATTAAAATAACATGTCTAAAAAACATGAATATGAAGTGCTTAGTCCTGCTGTGCAGCTTAATCCTCGTCGCCTGTGCCACAGGCGGCAAACATCACCTAAAATCAGTCGCTACAACACTATGTCGGTCAAACTGCCGCACAGGTTCGCAGCCAGCTTGATCTGAGTGCAATGGGATTTAAAACCGCCCAGCAACCGATTCAGACAGCAGAGTTTCTCAGCTATACTATTTTCCGGGACATGAATATTCCGATGGGCACACCGAATATTAGTCAGAGTATTTCGATCGGTGCACCAATGCCTACGCCCTCAAATGGCGGTTATAGCATCGAGATGAAATGCCAAATCCGGTTTGAGTTGAAAGATGAAATTGTCCAATTCGTTCGCTATACCGGCAGGGCTTGTTAAGCTGTCATCCTGTAGTCCAATTTCTTTGATGGATTGATGTTGAGTTAGCTCTCGCTCCCATCTGTACCGCGTGTCAAATTACAACAATACTAATCACACTTCCTGCCTACACTATTGATGAGTCGTTCCTGTGCAGGAGTGAAATGATGCGATTTTCCTATCTCCAACTATCGCTCGGTATTTTGGCCAGTGTTTTAATAGCGGGCTGTGCACATTCCCCCAATATGGGCCAATCTGACCGCGAAGCCTATTTGCAGCAGTTTATTGGACAAAGTAGCCAGCTGATCGATCAAACTCTAGATCTAAAACGTTTAGGTTATCAGCAGGTCAGTGGGCCTGAACTCAGTGCCCAGCAATTAAGCTATGTGGTACAGCGCCCTGTTGCAATTCCTTTGCCTGTAGCACAGTTTCCGGCAGCAGGCGGTGCTGTACCTATTCCGGTTCCTGTGAGTCCTTCAGGTGGCTATGACGTCAATCTGCAATGTAAGATCACCTTCTTACTCAAAGATAATATTGCAACCGCAGTTCGTACTACAGGTCGAACCTGTTAACCTGAGCCAGATACGAGAAATCTGACATAAAAAAACGCAGCCCAAAGCTGCGTTTTTTAATCATTTTTTTAATCAAAACAGACTTAGTTCAATGCAGCAACCACTGCCTGACCCATTTCAACTGTACCGACTTTCTGCATGCCTTCAGACATAATATCTGCTGTACGCAAGCCTTGATCCAAAACATTGCCTACGGCATCTTCAATCGCTTTGGCTGCAGCTTCTTCACGGAAAGTGTAGCGTAGCATCATCGCAACAGACAAAATTGTGGCCAATGGGTTCGCCAGGTTTTGACCCGCAATATCAGGGGCTGAACCATGACAAGGCTCATACATGCCTTTAGCATTTTCATCTAGCGAGGCTGATGGCAACATGCCGATTGAACCGGTAAGCATCGCTGCTTCGTCAGACAAGATATCACCGAAGAGGTTAGAGGTGACAATCACATCAAATTGTTTTGGCGCGCGCACCAGTTGCATCGCAGCATTGTCGACATACATATGTGACAAGTTAATTTCTGGATACTGTTCTTCTTTCAACGCAGTAACGGTTTGTTTCCACAACTCAGTGACTTCAAGTACGTTGGCTTTATCCACTGAACAGACCTTGGCACCGCGCAGCTTCGCCATTTCAAAGGCAACTTTGGCAATGCGTTTGATTTCAGATTCTGAATACACATCCGTGTTATAACCTTGCTTCTCGCCATTTTCCAATTCACGGATCCCACGTGGCTGACCGAAATAAATACCACCCGTCAATTCACGCACGATCAGGATATCCAGACCTGCCACGATTTCAGGTTTCAGGCTTGAAGCATCAGCCAATTGTGGATAGAGAATCGCTGGGCGCAAGTTGGCAAACAGGTTCAGCTCGCTACGTAATTTTAATAAACCGCGTTCCGGACGGATTGAGCGCTCGATCGTATCCCATTTTGGCCCGCCGACGGCGCCCAATAAAATTGCATCGGCTTTTTTGGCCTGTTCCGAGGTCACTTCAGGATATGGTGAACCGTGGGCATCAATTGCCGCACCACCGAGTAAACCCTGTTCCCATGTCAAATCGAGATTAAATTTTTCATTTACACGATCCAGTACCTGCTCTGCCGCTTTGACAATTTCAGGACCGATGCCATCACCAGCTAAAATCAAAATTTGTTTAGACATGAGATTTTCCGTTTAAAGCGTCAGATTCAGACCTGACAAAGGTTAAATTTTCTTTTCTACAAACTCTGCAATGCCGTTGACCACATTATAAGGTTTGCAAAAACGACGAATGGTTTTTTGCTCTTGCAATAAATCCACGCAAAGCGGATCAGGTGCAGAGGCATTTAATAAACTGCTGCTACGCGCACTACGGTCGCGGAACATTTTCAAGGTATAAGTTTTGTTGGCCTGAAAGCGATGAAACACATGTAAAATTTCCGCTTTATCCTTACTGATTGGATAAAAACGGACGACTAATTCATGCTGTCCTGCGGGTACTGACAAGTAAATCGGATTGGCCTGACTTAAATTCTTAGCCTGCAAACGTACCAGTTTTTGCTTTCGCGCCTCATTACTGAGGCGGCCATTGTCGTTATTGACAATGATGGTCTGGTTTAAGCGCTCGAACTGGCAATCCGATGTTCCTTTACAGTAAATCAGCGCATTGTTTTTGCTTTCGGCATTTTCTTTGGCATGTTTGAGCTTCATGGTATCGATGCTTTGACATGCAGTCATCAGCACCGACACCGTACTTAAAGCAAGCCACTGTTTCCAATAATTCGCCATAATGTCTGTCTTACCCAATCAAAAAACCCAATAATCTTCCGATATTAGCAAGGGCATCGCAGTCATGCTATGACAATTTTCGCTGATTTAGCCCTGAATTTCGGCAAATACCCATGGACGTGATTGTTTGGTTTTTTCCTCATAAGCACGAATGTCATCCGCAGCTTGTAAAGTTAAACCAATATCATCCAGACCATTTAACAGGCAATGTTTACGAAATGGATCGACTTCAAATTGAAAGCTTTCACCATTTGGTGTGCGTACTTCTTGTGCGTCCAAATCGATGGTGAGTTGATAACCTTCAGTTGCAAAGCATTCTTTGAATAACTGATCAACAATCTCTTCAGACAAAATCACAGGCAACATGCCATTCTTAAAGCTGTTGTTATAGAAAATGTCGGCATAGCTTGGTGCAATCACGGTACGGAAGCCGTATTCTTCCAATGCCCATGGCGCATGTTCACGACTAGAACCACAACCAAAGTTGGCGCGTGAAATCAAAATGCTCGCGCCTTGATAGCGAGGTTGGTTTAATGCAAAATCCTTGTTTAAAGGTCGTTTTGAGTTGTCTTGACCCAAATAGCCTTCATCCAGATAACGCAATTCATCAAATAAATTCGCACCAAAACCACTACGTTTGATCGATTTCAAAAACTGTTTTGGAATAATTAAATCGGTATCGACATTGGCCCGGTCTAATGGTGCAACGATACCTTGTTCAACGGTATATTTTTTCATTGTCTTTATTCCTAAAGAATGTCATCACTTTAAATCTCCCCTAACCCCCTCTTTATTAAAGAGGGGAACTTCCCCCTTTTCTAAAAGAGGGACTGAGGGGGATTTTTAGAAACTACGCACGTCAACAAAGTGACCGGCAATTGCCGCGGCGGCTGCCATTGCAGGGCTGACCAGATGCGTACGACCGCCATTGCCCTGACGACCTTCAAAGTTACGGTTAGACGTCGATGCACAATGCTCGCCCGGTTGTAACTTGTCAGCATTCATTGCCAGACACATTGAACAACCTGGTTCACGCCATTCAAAGCCGGCTTCTACAAACACTTTATCCAAGCCTTCAGCTTCTGCCTGGGCCTTGACCAGACCCGAACCCGGAACCACCATCGCCTGCTTGATGCTTGCCGCGACTTTACGACCTTTGATCACTTCAGCCGCAGCACGAATATCTTCAATACGCGAGTTGGTGCATGAGCCAATAAAGACACGGTCTAATTGAATTTCAGCCAAGGCCTGCCCGGCATTTAAACCCATATATTGATAAGCACGGTTCCAGTCATTGCGTTGTACTTCGTCTTTGGCTTGTTGCAAAGTCGGTACTGCCTGAGACACTGGAATCACCATTTCAGGAGAGGTTCCCCAAGACACTTGCGGCTCGATCTCTTCGCCTTGCAAGACCACAACCGTATCAAAGTGTGCATCTTCATCCGAATGCAAGGTATTCCAGTAGGCTACAGCCTGATCCCACTGTTCTGCAGTCGGTGCATAAGGACGACCTTTAACATATTCGATGGTTTTGTCATCAACGGCGACCATACCTACGCGTGCACCGGCTTCGATTGCCATATTACACACGGTCATACGACCTTCGATCGACATATCACGGAACACCTGACCGCCAAATTCAATCGCATGACCAGTACCCCCTGCTGTACCAATCTTGCCGATAATCGCCAAGACCACATCTTTCGGTGTCACGCCCTGACCCAACTGACCGTCAACGCGTACCAACATGTTTTTCATCTTCTTTTGAACCAGGCATTGGGTCGCCAATACATGTTCAACTTCTGAAGTACCGATACCATGCGCCAAACAACCGAAAGCACCATGGGTCGCAGTATGTGAGTCACCACAGACCACGGTCATGCCCGGCAAGGTTAAACCTTGCTCAGGCCCAACCACATGCGCAATCCCCTGACGGATATCATTAATATCAAATTCAACAATATTAAAGGTCTTGCAGTTGTCGTCCAAGGTTTGTACCTGAATGCGCGAGGTTTCATCTTCAATGCCGGCAACACCCTGTTCACGCTCTTTTTTCGAGGTGGGTACGTTATGATCCGGTGTAGCAATGTTTGCGCTTAAACGCCATGGCTTGCGCCCGGCGAGTTGTAAACCTTCAAATGCCTGTGGCGACGTTACTTCATGTAATAAGTGACGGTCGATGTACAGTAAGGCAGAACCATCATCACGTTGTGTTACTAAATGGTCATCCCACAATTTATCATATAATGTTTTTGCTGTTTGGGTTGCGCCTGCCATGTCGATGTACTCCACTGGACTGGGTAAATTCTTGCTCTGATTTTGATTATATCGCTGCTGTCACATAAATCTAATTTATCATTTTTATTAGTTAAAAAACTTTTTGGAATCTTTCAAAAGCTGAATAAAATCATGCTTTCGCTGCATTCCCATAAATCTACTTTTCCGATCAATTTATTAAAAATATTCGTTTTTACAAATTAAATGAGAATTATTATTATTCCTGCATAGACAGAGATTTATATTTTGAGGAACTTCGACATGGCACATATCCAACGTTTTGTAGACAATAATCAGCGTATGTTTAAAAAGACCTTCAGCTATTACATTATGCACATCACGGTGGCGATGATTGTCGGTTATTTGGTGACTGGCAGTTTGGCCATGGCAATTGCCTTAAGTTTATTGGAACCCACAGTACAGGCAGTTGCGTTCTTCTTCCACGAAAAAATTTGGGAGCGCAATATCGAACAACAGAATGAGGACATCACCGCCTGATCTTTTCTGTCGATGTTCCTGACCAAAGACCATCTCATCCAAGAGGGTCTTTTTTTGACGCTATTTAAATCCCAAGGCTTTGAAAATGTTTAGTAATGCAGCAATGCAATACAAACAAGCGAATTATGCTTTGATTTATTCTTAAAAAATAACAATAATATAATTACACATAAAAATTCTTTATAGGTGATTAAGATGAATCTCGCAGCTTTTGAAGCCTTCGTAAAAGTCATGGAAACTGGTTCGATTTCTCTGGCCGCAGATCAGCTTTTTATTACCCAGCCTGCCGTCACCAAACGTATTCACAGTCTGGAAGAATATTTTGGGGTCAAACTGTTTGAATCCGCCGGACGTGGTGTACAAGCCACCCATGCCGCGCATTCGCTATTGCCTAAAGTGAAAAACTGGCTGAATGAACTCGGTGATATTCATTATACCTTGAGCCATGAACAGGGTCAGGTACAGGGAAAATTGAAAATCGGCACCAGCCATCATATTGGCCTGCATCATCTTCCAAGTCATTTGCGCCGCTATGTACAAGAATATCCGGATGTAAGGCTGGATGTACATTTTGTCGATTCCGAGCAGGCGCACGAACAAGTCATTGCCGGCGATCTGGAACTGGCATTTTTAACCTTGCCGCCACGGGGCGATGCACGTCTGAATTATGTCACCATCTGGAATGATCCTCTGGTCTTTGTAGTTGCACCCTTTCATCCACTGGCCCAGCAAAAAAATCTGTGCCTGGAAGATTTGCTGAATTACCCGAGCCTGCTACCGTCTTCACAAACCTATACCTCACAGATTACTTTGGCCGAGTTTGAAAAACAGGGCATTAAACCAAAAGTCAGCATGAGCAATAATCCGCTGGAATCAATCCGCATGCTGGTATCCATTGGTCTCGGCTGGTCTGTGCTGCCAAAAACTCTGGTCAATCACGATCTGCATCAGCTGGATATCAATCTGGAAATGAACCGCCGGCTAGGCATGGTCTGGCATCCGGGTCGTACTCAGTCCAAAGCGGCGCAAGCTCTGGTTCAACTTATGCAAAGTAGTTCCCTGCCTCTTTAATTCATTTCTAAAAATGCTGCATTCAAAACAGTGCAGCATTTTGTTACCTAAATACACCCATCTGGGGATTTCTTTCGCGTATTTTTAAGATAAATCTATTCTTTTGCGATGCAGAGGAATACTTAAAATTATTCGATGGAGCCTGACGGATGCAGCTCGATTCTCCCCTAAAACCCCTCTCTCAAGATAAAACAAATGCCAGCAGCCTATGGCTTTCGGCCAAACCGATGCTGTTGCCTACACCTGCGCTTGATTTTGCCGACGAACAGACAGCGCGACACAGCCTACGTGATTACTTCCTGAATACCTTTGATACCTATGAGCAGTTATTTGAATGCCTCAAGCATGAAGATGCTTTTTTTATCAAGCCAATTAATTTGCGTCATCCGCTGATTTTTTATTTTGGTCATACCGCGACTTTTTTTGTCAATAAACTGCTGCTGAGCAAACTCATTACTGAACGTCTGAATCCGCATTTTGAAAGTATTTTTGCGATCGGGGTTGATGAAATGAGTTGGGATGATCTGGATGAAGTGCATTATGACTGGCCGACTGTGCAGGCAGTCCGGGATTATCGACATCAGGTACGCGCGCTGATTCTGAACATTGTTGAGCATGCCCCGCTGAATCTGCCCTTAAACTGGCACAATCCGTGGTGGACGCTGATTATGGGCATCGAGCATGAACGGATTCATCTGGAAACGTCATCGGTGCTGATTCGTCAGCATGCTTTAGAACATGTACACCAGCATCCGCAGTGGCGTGCCAATATCATTACCGGCATTGCCCCGGAAAATAGTTTGATTGCTGTGCCTGAAGGCCAGGTACATCTACAGAAAGATTTTAACCATCCTTTTTATGGCTGGGACAATGAATACGGCCAGCATGAAGCCGAAGTTGCAGCCTTTGAAGCTGCAAAATATCTGGTGTCGAATCAGGAGTTTCTGGCCTTTGTCGAAGCAGATGGCTACCAGACCGGACACTACTGGAGTGAAGAAGGCTTAGGCTGGCTACAATTTTCACAAGCGACTCATCCGTGTTTTTGGTGCAAGACTGAACTCGGCTGGTCACTGCGCCTGATGCTGGAAGAAGTCCCCATGCCCTGGGATTGGCCGGTAGAAGTAAATTATCATGAAGCCAAAGCCTTTTGTCAGTGGAAATCGCAACAGCTTGAAAAAACCATCCGCCTGCCCACCGAAGATGAATGGTATCGCCTGTATGCGGTTTCAGACCTGGATCCAGATTTACCCAGTCCTGAACAGGCCAATATCGAATTGAAATATGGCACCAGTTCCTGCCCGGTCGATCATTTTCAGCAGGGCGATTTCTATGATATTCAGGGCAATGTCTGGCAATGGACTGAAACGCCAATCTATCCGTTTCATGGCTTTCAGGTGCATCCTCTTTATGATGATTTTAGCACCCCGACCTTTGATGGACGGCATAATATTATTAAAGGTGGCTCCTGGATTTCAGCAGGCAATGAAGCCCTGCACAGTTCACGTTATGCTTTTAGACGGCATTTCTTTCAACACGCTGGCTTCCGCTATGTCGCCTCTGATCAAGCCTTGCAACAGTTTCCTTCACAGTATGAAAGTGACCAGTTGGTGTCTCAATATCTGGAGTTTCAGTACGGCGCCGAATACTTTGGCATCGCCAATTTTGCCAAAACATTGGTGCAGCTGGCACAGCCGTATTTCCGGGAAACTGCATGTAAAAGTGCTCTGGATATTGGCTGTGCTACTGGCCGCGCCAGCTTTGAACTGACACACTATTTTGATCAGGTCACCGGTCTGGATTTTTCTGCACGCTTTATTCAGCAAGCCGTCTTTCTGGCCCAAGGTCACCGAATCCGTTATCAGCTCCCCGTAGAAGGTGAATTAAGCGAAGAGAAAATCTGCTCGCTTAAGGATTTCGCTTTGGATCGGCTTGCCTCTAAAGTGGAATTTTTTCAGGCCGATGCCTGTAATCTGAAAGCACATTTTATTGGCTATGATTTTATTCTGGCGGCCAATCTAATTGACCGGCTGCATCATCCCAAAGACTTTTTGATGCAGATCCATCAACGGATAAATATGGGTGGAATTCTACTGCTCAGTTCGCCTTATACCTGGCTGGAAGAACATACTGCACGTGATGAATGGCTGGGCGGGTTCAAGCAGGCAGACAGAGAGGTCACTACGCTAGAGGGTATCTCGGAAATATTAAAGGCTCATTTTGAGCTGGTGACCCAGCCTCAGGATGTGCCTTTTGTTATTCGTGAAACCGCCAGAAAATATCAACATAGCTTGTCGCAAGTCAGCATCTGGCGACGCACTCACTAAAGCCTTCAAGCTAAAAAAGCCAATCATTCGATTGGCTTTTATTTCATCCTTCACTGGTTGAGTTTTCATGCAGGGATTCATTGAGTTGATCCACCACAATGGCCCATGAACCATCAGATGCAATTTTTTCGGTTAGAAACTGACGTTGTGCTTCTGACCAGTACGGTGCATCGAGTAAAGTCAGATCTTTATGCAGTTGATGTTCGTGAATAAACTTTTCAATGCCTTCCTGAGTGGCATCCAAGCCAAGCTGCTGAAACAGATGTGTCATACGCGGTCGAACGTGAGTCATAGCATTACACCTCAAACTTTTCCATTATTTTCATGTCCTGTTTTTTGAGCATAACATGTCCGAGGCAAGCGGACTGTGAAAAAACATTAACACTTACATTGAATTCGGGCAGATAAAAAAGCACAACCGAAGTTGTGCTGGATCAATCAGATGGATAAAAGGCAATCAGTTAAATCGACCAGTCCTGTATGTTCCAGCCCTGCGCTTTGGCTAAAACTTCAAGGCGGTCATCCGGATTCACCGCAATGGCATGATCGGCATATTCCAGCAAGAAACGGTCATTAATCGAATCTGAATAGGCCCAAGACTCGGTCACATCGCGACCTTGCAGCCACTGTTCCAGACGCACCAGCTTGCCTTGTTGATAACACGCGGTATTGATCACTTTTCCGGTATATTTGCCATCGAGTACTTCAGCATTGGTGGCAATAATTTCAGTAATGCCGAATTCACGAAAAATTGGTGCAGTAATAAAATCCGAAGTCGCGGTAATTCCGACCAGAGCATGACCGGCGTCTTTATGCCGTTGAATGGCCTTAAAACCTTCTGGACGCATTTGCGGGCGAATCACCTTTTGCATAAACAGCTGGTGCAACTCGGTTAAATAAGCATGCTCATGTTGGGTCAGAAACTGGAACACAAATTCATTATAGGCATAGGGGTCTAACTGACCTTTTTTATAGTCGTCATAGAACTTGTCATTCATGGCACGATGCTGCACCGGATCGACCAGGCCCTCGCTGACCAGAAACTCTCCCCAAGAATGATCCGAATCCGTGTTTAACAAGGTGTGATCGAGATCAAATAGCGCCAATTTCATGAAAATACTCGTAAAAACTGAAATTTAAGAAAAAAATTGTAAATCTATCTCCGCTAGTCGATAGAAATTCGTTAAGATCATAGCAATTTTAACATTTTTAAACTTTGCTTTTTTCGAGTTGGATAAAGAAATAACGCTCCCCGATGGCAAAGGTATAAATTAAACAATTTTTAGGTAGCCAAATGATCGACTCTGAGGGTTTCCGACCAAATGTCGGGATCATTTTGGCAAACGATGCTGGACAAGTTTTATGGGCAAAACGCATTGGTCATAATGCATGGCAATTTCCACAAGGAGGTATCCAATATGGAGAAACCCCTGAGCAGGCACTCTATCGTGAGCTGAGAGAAGAAGTTGGCTTATTGCCCGAACACGTCCAGATCATCGCGCAAACCAAAGGCTGGTTGCGCTATCGTTTGCCGCATCGATACATACGACCGGACTCCGATCCGGTGTGCATCGGTCAAAAACAAAAGTGGTTTTTACTCAAACTCACGGCCCCCGTTCAGCATATTCAGTTGAATCTGTCTGATCCGCCGGAATTTGATCAATGGCAATGGGTCAGTTACTGGTATCCATTAGGTCAAGTCGTGAATTTCAAACGTGATGTTTATCGCAAAGCCCTGGTGGAGTTGTGTCAGCAGCTACCCCAGCAAAAACCTTAAAAAATCGCATAAATCATGCAGATTTTTTGGTCGGCTATTGTTATAAATAAACGTATCACTGAAATTCTGAATAGACGGAGCAGACCTTATGTCGAATATGCAACTGGACACGTTGAGACGTATTGTTCAAGAGATCAATGCATCTGCCAGTTTGCATGAATCCCTCGATATCATGGTCAAGCATGTCGCGGACGCCATGCATGTCGATGTCTGCTCTATTTACCTTCTGGATGAACGTAACCAGCGTTATCTGCTGATGGCTTCCAAGGGCCTGAAGGCTGAGTCTGTAGGTCACGTATCGTTACAGACTGGCGAAGGTTTGGTGGGTCTGGTCGGCCAGCGTGAAGAAATTGTCAATCTGGACAATGCACCCAAACATGAACGCTTCCTGTTCCTGCCTGAAACCGGTGAAGAGCTGTATAACTCTTTTCTGGGCGTCCCGGTGATGTACCGCCGTAAGGTAATGGGTGTGCTGGTGGTTCAGAATAAAGAATCTCAGGATTTCTCTGAAGCCGCCGAATCATTTCTGGTCACACTGTGCGCGCAGCTCTCTGGCGTGATTGCCCATGCCCATGCGGTGGGCAATATTGATGTCTTCCGCAAGCCAAATAACCTGCCTGCCTATAAAACCTTTCAGGGTGTGTCCGGTTCAGGCGGGATTGCTCTGGGTCGTGCCGTGATTCTCTACCCGCCAGCAGATCTGGCCGCCGTTCCCGATCGTGAAGCCGATGACATCAGCGAAGAACTACAATTATTAGACAGCGCCCTCAACTCCGTCCGTGAAGAAATCCAGTCGCTCGATGACAAGATGCAGGATGCGCTGATGGCCGAAGAACGCGCCCTCTTTAGCGTATTCTTGCGGATGCTGGATGAAAATGCCCTGCCGGCAGAAATCAAGGCGCTCATTCGCGAAGGCCATTGGGCACAGGGTGCAGTGCGCATCGTGATTGATAGTCATGTGGCACAGTTTGCCCAGATGCAGGATGATTATTTACGTGAACGGGTGGCAGACTTAAAAGACTTGGGCCGCCGTATTCTGGCGCGTTTACAGGAAGCTGATGCCAGTCATCGTGAGCTGACCGATGAGAGTATTCTGATAGGGGAAGAGATTTCCACTGCAGCTCTGGTTGAACTGCCAGTGGATAAAATTGCTGCGATTGTCACCACTGAAGGTGCCATGAACTCGCATATGGTAATTGTGGCACGTGCCCTCGGCATTCCGACTGTGGTCGGTGTGACTGAACTGCCAATTAATACCCTGGATGATGTAGAAATGATCGTTGATGCGCATCAAGGCCGGGTCTTCATCAATCCGCCACGGCGTTTGCGCAGTCGCTATAAAGAAATTCAAAAAGAAGAAGAACAGATCGCCAAAGATCTGCGTCAGTACGAAACCAAAGATGCGATTACCCCGGATGGGGTAGCGGTAAAACTGTACGTCAACACCGGCCTGATGATCGATGTGGTCCGTGGCGTGCAACGTGGTGCCAAAGGCGTTGGTTTATACCGTTCTGAAATTCCATTTATGCTACGCGACCGCTTCCCGGGCGAAGAAGAACAGCGCGCGATTTATCGCCAGCAACTCACTCACTTTGCCAATAAACCGGTAGTGATGCGTACCCTGGACATTGGGGCAGACAAAGACCTGCCGTATTTCTCGATTGAAGAAGAAAATTCGGCACTGGGCTGGCGTGGCATTCGTTTTACCCTGGACCATCCAGAAATTTTTTCTTCACAAATTCGCGCCATGCTTAAAGCCAGTATCGGACTGAATAACCTGCATATTCTGTTGCCGATGGTGACCAGTGTCAGTGAGGTTGAAGAAGCCCTCTATTTACTGGAACGTGATCATGCGGCGATTCAGGAAGAAGAACAGGTCAAAGTGAACAAGCCAAAACTCGGCATCATGGTGGAAGTGCCGAGTGTGCTGCATCAGATTGATGAGTTTTCCGAACTGGTCGATTTCTTCTCGGTTGGCTCTAACGATTTGACTCAATATCTTTTGGCAGTCGATCGCAATAATCCGCGGGTTGCCAATGTCTATTCACATTTACATCCTGCCGTACTGCGTGCCCTGACCCGTCTGGTGCAGGACTGTCATCGTAATGAAAAACCGGTCAGTATCTGCGGTGAAATGGCAGGTGATCCGCTGTCTGCGGTTTTGCTCATGGCCATGGGCTTTAATACCCTGTCAATGAGTTCGAGTAATATCCTGAAGGTACGTAAAACCATTTGTCACGTGCCGATGAGTGATGCACAGGAATTGCTACAGCATGTGTTAAAAATGGACAATCCACTGATGGTAAAAAGCTGGCTGGAATATTATTTCAGAACCCATGGTTTGGGTGATATGGTGAAATCAGCCACGCGTATGGTGAGTGCCTAATCCGGGACTTTTCCAGTCCCTCGACGAGTGTAGAGGTGGTTATGGAATTTCTGGTTATCCTGTTCATGCTCATTGCGGTGTTCTATATTGTTATTATTGCACCTGCCTTGCGGGCCCGGAAAAATGCGGATTATTCCGGTTCATCTTATACACGTCCTGCCAGCGGCTATGCCGATCGGCCTAAAATGTCCCCTCTATTGGGCATCGAAATTTCAGCATCCCAGCGACGGCGTTTAGGCCGAAATGATCCCTCTGTGATAGCGGCCAAACTCTATCGTCAGCAAAAAGATCAATTTGCCAGTTTTCAGCAGGCCAGAACTGAACCTCACCCTGCACATTATGGACAGCCAAATCAGGGAAGACTGAATCAATTATTTAATGATTTTATACGAGATGAGCCAACAAATTCATCGCGGCGCTCCACTCAAAATACACAAAATCGTAGCAACCGCCCCGTTGCCCCGCTCTCTCCACTTGGAACCAACTCCAAACAGCCAACGCGTCATCCTCAACCACCTTACAGATCTTAAGCTGCCATTAAAAAAGGGCGATCTTCCATGGAATATCGCCCTTGTCTGTGCTTGTTGTAGCCACGTTTTGCATTTTTCTTTCGGTCTACAAAAACCTGACTTTTGTTGACTTCATGCATGTATTTTGCCACAAAATTATGGATCACCACATGCTCGACTGTTTTCTTCTTGGCCATGTTGTACTTTCGCCTTTTAACTAGATTTTAGTGAGTTTCCACGCGAGTGGGAAAATAATGATACGCCATTTTGGACAATTTTCAAGCATATTTGCCAATGCTTTTTTTAAAAATAAAGACCATTTAAGCAGGATATTCTGTATTACAAAAATGAGCGCTATGGCCGGAAAACATGCTGATTACATTCAGCATTTCATGATGTTTTTCACACAGACAAAACCTGATCAAAAAAAGCCTTTAAAATAAATAAGTTATAATATTTATTTTAAACAGCACGATTCATCTATTAGTTTGATCCTTGGATAAAAACATATGAGGGACTTGAAGATTGTTATTTTCGTTTAATCCGATTCATTATTTGAGTTATCTAAAATATAGAGAATTTGATATTGTCAAAGAGTAGAAAACCGGCTACTTTTAAAAAGTAACCATTTAATTTTCAATATTTTAGACTTTATTAACTTTAAAAATATTTTTTGAGTGACATCACTCAATTATATCCTGTGAATTCCACTTCGTGCGCTAACAGTATTTATATCAAGATATTGAAAATAGAGTAAAACCTGATGCCCTTCGCAGATAACTCAATATTTTATAAATACTGAATAAACGCTACAAGATATTCAAAACTTGGAGAGGAAAAATGAGCCAAGATTTTAAAAAATGCCCTGTTACCCACCTGACTACTGAAGCGGGTGCGCCTGTGGTCGACAACCAGAACAGTATGACGGCAGGTGCGCGTGGACCTTTACTCGCTCAGGATTTATGGCTGAATGAAAAACTGGCCAACTTTGTCCGTGAAGTGATTCCAGAGCGTCGTATGCACGCTAAAGGTTCAGGTGCTTTTGGAACCTTTACCGTGACCAACGATATTACCCAATATACCCGCGCAAAAATTTTCTCGGAAGTGGGCAAGAAAACCGACATGTTTGCGCGTTTCTCGACCGTCGCAGGTGAACGTGGTGCGGCCGATGCAGAACGCGATATTCGTGGTTTTGCCCTGAAATTCTATACTGAAGAAGGCAACTGGGATCTGGTCGGCAATAACACCCCGGTATTTTTCCTGCGGGATGCGCGCAAGTTTCCAGATCTGAACAAAGCCGTTAAACGCGACCCGAAAACCAACAAGCGCAGTGCCACCAATAACTGGGATTTCTGGACGCTGCTGCCTGAAGCCTTGCATCAGGTTACGATTGTCATGTCGGATCGTGGTATTCCAGACGGTTATCGTCACATGCATGGTTTTGGCAGCCATACCTTTAGCTTTATCAATGCCAATAATGAACGCTTCTGGGTGAAATTCCATATGCGTACCCAGCAAGGCATCCAGAACCTCACCGATGCTGAAGCTGAAGCATTAATCGCTAAAGACCGTGAAAGCAGCCAGACTGACCTGTTTGATGCCATCGAACGTGGTGATTATCCAAAATGGAAAATGTATGTCCAGGTGATGCCGGAACTGGAAGCTGAAACCGTTCCTTATCATCCATTTGACCTGACCAAAGTCTGGCCGAAAGGTGATTATCCGCTGATTGAAGTCGGTGAATTCGAACTGAACCGCAATCCGGAAAACTATTTCCAGGATGTGGAACAGGCGGCTTTTGCACCCAGCAATCTGGTACCGGGCATCAGCTACTCGCCGGACCGGATGTTACAAGCACGTTTATTTAACTATGCCGATGCCGCGCGTTACCGTGTCGGCGTGAATCACTCACAGGTTCCGGTCAATGCTGCACGCTGTCCGGTCAATTCTAACCGTCGTGATGGTCAGGGTCGTATGGATGGCAACTACGGTTCCTTGCCACATTATGAGCCGAACAGTTTCAGCCAATGGCAGGAGCAACCGGAATTCAGAGAGCCACCACTAAAAATCACCGGTGCTGCCGATTTCTGGGATTTCCGTGAAGATGATAACGATTACTTCAGCCAGCCACGTGCCCTGTTCAACCTGATGAATGATGAACAAAAGCAGGCCTTGTTTAATAACACGGCTGGCGCGATGGGTGATGCACTAGATTTCATTAAATACCGTCACATCCGCAATTGTTATAGTTGCGATCCGGCCTATGGCGAAGGCGTAGCACAAGCACTCGGCATGACAGTGGCAGATGCACAGGCTGCTCGTGAAACCGATCCAGCCAAAGGCTTAGCCAGCTTGCTTTAAGCTGCCTTAGCGATATATAAAAAACCACCCTCGGGTGGTTTTTTAGTGTGATATCAAGCAGTATACAAATAATACGTCACTAGAAAAAATATAACGATGAGCAAAGATATTGAAGACATCATTCAACAACACGACATCATTTTATTTGATGCTGTTTGTGTGATCTGTAATGGCTGGGCACGTTTCTTGATTAAATACGATAACAAGATACAGTTTAAACTGGTCTCTGCCCAATCCCCTTTAGGTGTTGCCCTGCTCGAGCATTATCAAATGTCCACTGAACATTACAGCACGATGCTCGTCATCCAAGCTGGCACACTTTATACCGAATCCACTGCCCTGTTAAAAGTCATGCAGCATCTCGGTTTTCCGTTGAATTTAATGAGTACAGGCTATTTAGTACCGCGTTTTATCCGCGACTTTCTGTATCGTGGGATTGCTTTAAAGCGCTATCAGCTATTTGGTAAAACTGATTATTGCCTGATTCCATCTAGCGAAAATAAACACCATTTTCTGGAAAATGCTATTCGTGAATTCTGAGCCTGTTTTCACCCAAACACTTCGCAACATTCAGCTAAGCTTGGCAATGCGCTGATTCTATCAAGGACTGATTCCAAAAATACTGTTTCAGTCCCCTGCTGAAATCACAATCTGGCAAAACCTGGGCTTTGAGCGGGTACTGGCCAAAGTCTTGGTTGGATTTTCTGGCATAGGTGAAATGCTGTTTGGCTGATGCTTTCTGTGCTTGCCATTCAACTCATCAAGCAAGAACAGCGTGAAGCCATTAGACAATAATCCGTTTGCCTTCATGTACGCAGTAAAACGGATTAATCAGCTTGGAAGAATGTTTGATAATTTCATGCAATTCATGCTCTGGTGCATCCCGATCTTCATCAGTGAGCTGGAAAGTACGGTAATGAATCGCCAGTGAGCATTTGGCCTGCAAGTCCTGATGTGCATGAAATGCATCTTCCGGATTCATATGAATCGCACGCATCAGTGCACGCGGCTCATAGGCACCGATGGGCAGCAAGGCAATTCGGGGCGCACCCAGACGCTTGCGAACCTCTTTAAAATGCGAGGCATAACCACTATCTCCGGCAAAGAAACAATGTTCCTGACCATGCAATAAGGAAAAGCCACCCCACAAAGCACAATTCTGATCACGCATACCGCGCCCCGAGGCATGCTGTGCCGGCGTATAGACAATGCGGATTTCTTCAAAAAATGCATTTTCCCACCAGTCCATCTCATGCACGGTATAGTGCTTTGGCAAATACCAGGCATTGCCCAGTCCGGTATAAATTGGCATTTCAAATGTGCTATGCAACCATTCCAGTGTGGCCAGATCCATATGATCATAGTGGTTATGGCTGAGCAGCACAGCATCAATATGTGGCAGTTCATCTAGCGCAATACCGGCAGGAATGACCCGCTGCGGGCCAGTGGATGCAGAAGGACTGGCATATTCAGCCCAGACCGGATCGGTCAGGAAATTATAAGGCCCGATTTGAATGAGCACAGTGGCGTGACCAATAAACCAGATTTGCCAGTCATCTAAAGGCGCATCGGGACGCTGCTGTGGCAATGCACGCGGTCGCGCAAAAAACTCGGCACGTTCTGCATCGAGATTGATATTCCAGGTTTTGGATTTTCGGGTAATGAGCCATTTATATAAGTCAAAACGACTGTGCGCCCGAGCAGGATGCTCGAGATTACGAAACTGTTGTCCATTGAAATGATCTGAATGCAGATACTCAAATACCGGCTTAGACCAGAGATGTTTCCAGCTGGACTCCGTGGTTAACTGAAATTTTTTAGTTTTGAGAAGATCTTGCATAAACATCCACTATTTATTATTCGCTATATGCAAGACAGCAACCGCTTGAAATGGTCAGGCGACGCATCTTTTAATGAGCATACAAACTAAAAACAGGCGCACTTGAGTATAGTATGAAATCCATCACAGACAATCATGTATGTTTTTGTTATTTTAGCAAAAAAATAGCGCTCTGATAGCCTGCTGGCTGGCCGGACTAGGGGTACTATCGAGAAAGACATGATGCATGCAGTTTTTTAAAGAATACAAAATCATACCAAGCCCTACTCTGCTGATTTCAGCCAAAATTTTATCCTCATAATGTGCTGATTTGATCGTGCATGCCTGAGTTATGCAACGATTGAGAGTGCGGACGATGAAATCTACTATTTTTAACATTTGGCCAATCTGCTAAATAAACTTGCTTAAACTCTTGTGAACGGATGTAGCCATAGACTTCTTTCATCTAAAAAATTTAAAGCATAAAAAAGGGCTTTCGCCCTTTTGATTTGCTACAGATTTAGCGCTTGGAAAAGTATTGCTCACGCCACTCTTTCCAAAAGTACATAATGATGCCAAACATCACCACGGCAATTCCTGCAAAGGCATGACTGCTGATGATTTCATGATTCAGAGTCGCACCAAGTACCAGTGCGATGACTGGCGTCATGACATTACTCAAAGATACTGTTGAAGCATTTAAACGCCGAATCAGCCAGAAATAACACAGCATCGCCACAATCGAGGACATGATCATGGTAAATACAAACCCGATCAGCGCCTGTGTGCCAGGCAACTGGGTCGGCATATGCTGCCAGATAAATGGAATCAAGAGCAGTGAACCGGCTGCTGATAGCAGCAATGAACCTGTCGCTTGTGACATTGGGCTTAAAGGTGCGTTGATCTGTTTGACCCAGAAGATTGAACTGATATAGGACACCATACTGATCAGCATCAGCACCACACCCCAAGGATTCACCTTGCTGTCTGCCGAATCTAAAAATACAAAACTCAGTCCTGCAATGGCAACAGCCATACCCGACCATTGCAGCCACACTAACTGATGAGTTTTTAAGATCACATGCCCGATCAGACCGGCAATCAGCGGCGAAAAACCAAAAATCAGGGCCATCAGACCTGAGGTCAGATAATTGGCTGCCAGATAAATAAACAGCTGTGCACCGATTAAATTCAGACTGCCGGCCAGATAGCTTTTCATTGAGGTGCTGTCAAAAGGCAAGGGATCACGCATGATTTTTAGCAGGAATAGCGCAATAATCGATGCGCCAAAATAGCGAATGATCAGTACCCACATCGGGTGAATCTCGGCCACGCTCCAGACAATCGCCAAAGGCGTTGCGGCCCAAATCAGCACCAGTAAAGCATAAATACTTGCCGTCACCAGCATGGGAGATGAATTTGAATTCATAAAAGACTCAATTAAAGTTAATCAGAAAGAGTTGAACTAACTTCTCGTTCAAATCCACAATCGACAATACTGATTGCGGCATGGATGCCGCCGCTAAACTGGGATATATGGACATATCCTCAGTTTAGAAAAAGATTTTTGTCACCTTGCGCCATGTATGGCTCATCTATCAAAAGTGAGGCATTACCTACGCAAAGTAATACAAACCAAAACTGAAACTTGAGGTAGTGATCATATAGAGTATTCGATAAACATAAAAAAACAGACCTATGCAAAACATAGGTCTGTTCCAAGATATCTCAATACAACTTAAGCAATTTTGCGTAAGTCTTGTGCCAGATCCAAATGTTTTTCAGCTTCAAAAGCCGTATTCTTGCTGATCATTTTTTTCAGATGACGCATTTCTTTGGCCGCATTGACGGTAATACCGGCAACGATTTGACCATCGGTCACACCATACATCACAAATGAATTGTCTGCGCCTTTGGCTGCATCCATGTCACCACGAACCAGCCATTGGGTCGCTGCCATATTACCGACAAACTGGAAGTTGATATTGAGCTGATCGGTCCAGAACCAGGCCGGATTGGCTTTTGGATGTTCGACACCCATGACATGACGCGCAAAAATGCCTGCCTGAAGATTGGCATTTTCCCAAGTCTCGACACGGCGGAATTCGCCGTCTTCACGAAGTTGTGTCGCGACATCGCCTGCTGCATAAATATCGGCATTTGAAGTCTGGCAGTTTTCATTGACCTTGATCGCAAGATCAGCATCTAAACCGGCTGCAATGGCAAGCTGTGCGTTTGGCACAATTCCGATTCCATAAACCACAGCATCAGCACGTAACTCTTCGCCATCAGCTAAAGTCACCACAATTTCTTCACCATCTAAACGGCAAGCTGCAACTTGAGTATTTAAGCGAACATCTACGCCTGCCAGACGGTGTTGTTCAAGCAGAAATTCACTTAAAATACGCGGTGAACAACGCCCCATTACCATTGGTCCCTGCTCAAGCACAGTCACCTGACAGTCTTTGTAACGCGCAGAGGATGCCAGTTCAAGACCGATCACACCGCCACCGATCAGCAGAATACGTTGACCTGCTTGCAATACAGGAACCAATGCCTGTGAGTCTTCAAGGTTACGCAAGGTATAAACATGTTTGCCTAACGCATCGAAGTTTGGCAGACGGCGCGCGGCACCGCCTGTTGCGAGAAGCAATTTGTCATAAGCAACAACATCACCATTTTGAAGTTCAACCGTTTTCGCGGTCGCGTTGATTTGAGTCACGCCATTGCCACGAATGGTGGTCACGCCAAGATCAGCCAGTTTTTCTGCTGACAGAATTTCAATCTTGGTGTCCTCAGGTTTTAGAATCACATCTTTCGACAGTGGTGGACGCTCATAAGGAAGATGCGTTTCATCACCGATCAGAATGATTTTACCTGCGTACTTGTTGCCACGAAGTTCTAAAATCGCGCTTGCACCTGCCTGGCCAGCCCCTACAATTACGATGGTTTCGATGTTGCTCATGTCAATTAACCTTTTAACTCTGCAGATACGATGCCGAAGCCCGCAATCCATTCACTGATATCTTCATAGCAGTGTGTTGTCATGTCGTATTCGCCCATTTCGCTTAAGGCTGCAAATGCCGCCATCCAGGAACGGACTTCCTGACCACCACGACCGCCGTCACGACGAATTTCATCTTCTGTCATGGCTTCTAAGGTCGCGAAATCAGCGTTCTTGAAGGTTTCAAGTAGTGCACGATCCCATTCAGCATTTAAAGGAACTGCAACCGAAGTATCGCCTGCTGCCAGTTTCTGACCGACTGCAATGACTTTGCCCTGACGTGCTTCACGTGCTTCAGGCGTTGGATTACGACCTGCAATCAGGAATTCTTCTACTTGTGGTGGAACCGAACCCATTTGCGGTGTGGGTGGATCATGCGACAGACCGCCCGTACCCAGAACCAGTACGCGTTCGTTTTCAAGATTCAGTGACTTGATAAACTGACCGACCGCACGACCTAAAGCAATAGTACGTTTGGTGGTTGGCATTGGTGCTGCAGCGCCATTAATAAAAATTGGAATCGTTGGATAACGATCGAGTTTGCCGTCACACAGGAAGTGTAATGGCTGAGTCACCCCATGATCCGCCTGCATACGGTAAGAATATGCAACGTCTACACCTTCATCGAGTACACGTCGAACCAAGCCTAATGCTTTGTCTTCAGGTACATCAATGTGATCATTGTCTTTACCATAATCCCAGTCACCCGCAGCTTTGGCACGAATACCGACACAGAAACTTGGCATCAGGTCATAGAAGAAACCATTAAAATGGTCAGGACCAAAGGTAATAATCAGGGTTGGGTCGTAAGCTTTTACTTCAGCAGAGAGTTTTTCAAAAGCATCACGAACGGCTTGTTCTTTACGCTTTTCCTGTGGTGAAGCAAATTCCATTAAAGGACTGTGCGATGCACAAATAAGTTTAACGGCCATGAGAGACTCCAAAAAGGAAGACTTAAATCCTCCCCATCCTTCCTTTAAAAGGAGGGAGATTCTTTCCCCCTCTTTTATAAAGAGGGGTAAGGGGAGATTTTTAAAAGCAGATTTTTATTCGTCAAAGAAACCGGCACGGGGCTGACGTAAGCCACGAATTCCCAGACCGCATTCTGCATTGATCAGAACGCCAGTCAAAGGACGGTTATTTTGACGAGATGCCAAGAGTACGTATGAACCTGTCATATCTTCCGGTTCAGGCAAGAAATTCAATGGCATACCACGTGCAATTTTCTCAGGATCACGTGCATCGAGCAGGCCAACATTTTCCTGACCGAGCGACGCTGCGCCTTTGATATTCACATTCATACCTGACGGTGCAACCGCATTCACTCGTACTTTAGGCGCAAGCTCATAGGCCAATTCTTTCATAATACCCACCCCTGCATGCTTAGATGCAGTATATACAGGGCCTCCGCCAGCGGAGTACAGTGCCGAATTAGACAAAGTAAATATGATAGAACCTTCAGAAGCGATCAATGCATCCAGTGCAGCCTTCGCACCGAGAATGAGCGACTTGGTATTAATCCCCATAATCTCGTCAAAGGCTTTTTCCAGCTGCTCACCAGAGGTATTGACGATATCGGCATAATGATCCCAGATCCCGGCATTGCCGACGAAACAGTCGAGTTTGCCGAAACGCTCTACAGTGGCATTCACTGCACGAACGTTGTCTGCATAGCTGGCTACATCGCCTTCAATCGCAAGAACTTTACCGCCAAAGTGTTCGTTTAATGCCTCCACTTTTGCTTTTGAACGTTGAAGAACGGCAACTTGTGCACCTTCTTCCAGGAAACGTTCCACTAGCGCCCAGCCTAAGCCTGAACCACCACCGGTAATAAGTGCAACTTCGCCTTGTAGCCAACCCATGATTACTCTCCTGCCATCTCTACATATAATGCGCCGTCTTCAACCACTACCGGGAATGTTTGAATTGGATCAGTTGCTGGCAAGCAAAGTGCCTCACCTGTTTTCAAACAGAAACGTGCAGCATGAAGTGGACATTCCACTGTACCGTCGTCTTCCAGATAACCTTCAGACATAGACGCATTGCCGTGTGAACAGCGGTCGTTCATTGCGAAGAACTCACCACCGTTATTGAATACTGCCAATGCATCAATACCATTCACGCCGCAATCTACTTTTAGCGCTTCGCCTTCGTCTAATTCGTCAACTTGGCAAACAAAAATCTTATTCATTAGAAGAATACACTCAGGTTATGTGAGCTATAGGTCGCTTGATCCAGCATGATCTTACGGTTGAAGATCTGGAAGCCGAGGCCGTCTTCAACTTTACGGATCTTGTCATGGCGTTTACCGCAGTAAATGACAATGTCTTTCTCTTTTTGCGTACGATATAGCAAATAGGTTACATATACGTCGTATTCGCCTTCAACTTCAGCTGGCTCTACGATCACGTTGCTCACCATGTGAGTGGTACGTGATGGAGGCTCTTCAGCCCAAGCCATACCGGTTTCAAGACGTGCGACACGACGCTCTAAAAGGTCTTTGGTATCGTTGAATACCCAAGTCGTCGGTGGCTCAACTGAACGGCGACGGTCACGGGTTTGCGCGTTTGGTGTGGTACGTAGCGTATAAGAAATATCTTCAGCCAAGGTATCCAACCAATCGCGGAATTTCCAGTCGTCCAGCAATTTTGCTTCGCGATACAGGAACTGACTGATTTGATGATGAAGTTCTAAACTCACTTGACTCATTTCATAAGCTCCTTCTCGTATGCGTCAGCTGCTGCTTCAACGTCTTCCCATTTTTCATGGATCAATAAATCTGCCCAGCGGCGGTACATGCCACGTGCTGCAGTTTCAGAGAAAATATAGTTGGTGATCCCCGGAATACCGTCTTCACGGATTTTCTCGTTGCCTTTACCCATTTCCATAATGAGTTTGTTTTGACGGGCTTTATAACCACGTAAAACTTTTTGGATTTCGATCCAGTTTTCAGAGTCATCTTGCTCTAGGAAACCAGCAGGACCGAAAGCACGCGTTGCAGAACGTTCAAATGCTTCTTTGACTTCTTGCGATGCTTCAGCATCCGCAATACAGAATGCCCATACTTCAGTTTTGTTTGGACCACGTGGGTGCCATACACGAAGCGTTGCCGTACCGTTCAACCAAGACAAGGTCGGGAACATGGTGTTATGACCTGCAAGACGCAGGGCACGGACTTCACCTAAACGCTCTTTTACTTCTTCATAAGTTTCGCGGAAGTAGTTGGCTACTTCACCGTCGACCCATACGTTTGCATCTGGTTTTTCTGTAAAGAAGAAGCCTGAACCGTGACCACGTGAACCGTACTGAAGTGCATCTTTAGCCGTTTCCCAGACTGGACGAGCCGTTTGTGCAGCACCAAGTTTTTTCGATGCTTCATCATCTGGTTTTGCGCCAAGGACTTGGATCGCAGATGCATGAGAGAACAAGGCATGATACTGGTCAGATGCAAACTGTTCCGCTGCAAATTTCCAGTTACACTCGATTTCCCATTTGTGTACACCACCGATAATTTCTGTACCACCTGGACGACGGTCAAGTACACCATCTAGATACCAGGCGATATCGCCCATGTATTCTTCAAGATCAGGTGTGGTTTCATCCCAACAAGCGAATACCAGACCTTTGTAAGACTTGACACGATTCACTTCGACCAAGCCCCATTGCTCTTTACATGCACCTTGTGGGTAAGCACGTTCTTCAAGCGGAATGTCTTTTAAAGAACCGTCAATGCCATAAGACCAGCCGTGGTATGGGCAAGTGAATGCACGGGTATTACCACAGTCTGCGAAACTCACACGCATAGAGCGGTGACGGCACTGGTTTAAGAATGCTTTGATTGAGCCATCTTTTTGACGTGCCACGATGATCGGATCTTCACCCATATAGGTATTGAAGAAGTCACCCGCCTTTGGAATCTGGCTTTCATGACAAAGGAACAACCAAGTACGGCCAAAAACGCGTTCAAGTTCTAATTCGTAAATATCTGGATCTGTATAGATAGATGGAGTGATACGCCCATTTTGTGCATCGACTAAAGCGTCGATTTCACGCACATCAATTTTTCCACTCATGAAAAGCTCTCCTGTGACCCATCAAGGCACAAAGTAAATAGACTCAATTCGAATGGATAATGGATTTTGGATTGATTTTGGGGAAATATTTTTTTTGTTTCAATTAATAGCTTTAAGCAATTATTCCACGTGCTTGTTCTGATATTAAAACATTAATAAATATCTCAAGAGTATTTACTTTCTAAATATCAAAATAACCTTCACGACATAGTTGTTTATAGATTATACTTCTATGAAATTATAGTAAGACATTTTTTGGATTACTCTTCGGGCTGATGACATGGAATTACGACACCTTCGCTACTTTATCACCGTTGCTGAAGAACTGAACTTTAGTAAGGCAGCACTTAAACTTTATACGGCTCAACCCTCACTTAGCCAGCAAATCAAAGACCTGGAAGAAGATGTCGGCGTCAAGCTACTCAACCGAACCAAACGTAAAGTGGAGCTGACCGAAGAAGGTGCCGTATTTCTGGAACAGGCGCGCCTGACCCTGGCACAAGCAGACAAGGCCGTTGCCATGGCACGTCAGGTGTCACAAGCCAAGCAGCAAATGCTACGGATTGGTTTTGTTCCGGTGGCCGAGATGAAAATCTTCCCGTATATCTTGCCAAATCTGCGTGTGCAAAATCCGGATTTAAAAATTGAATTGCTCAGCCTGAACAATAATGAACAAATGCGTCTGTTGAAAAAAGGTGATCTGGATCTGACTTTTACCCGTCATAACTTCAATAGTGATGAAATTGAAAGCCAGTTTGTAATTCGTGAGCCTTTGATTTTTATATTACCTAAAGATCACCCTCTGGCAAAATACGAGAGAATTCCAGTTAAAGCATTGAATGGTATTGATTTTATTATTCCATCAGCAGAGCAGTCACATACTTTGCATCATGCCATTCTGGACTTTGCCAAAGCCAATAATGTTGAGCTCAACATCGTACAGAAAGCGGATAATATCCTGTTCAATATCAACTCGATTGGTATCGGCTTGGGCTGCACCATATTACCGGGCTATATTGTACCGCTGACTATGGACAATACCGTAATTCGCCCTCTGGACGTGGAACTGCCATATCTGGATCTGTATGTCAGTTACCACAAAAACAACAAATCCTATGCGGTAACCAAATTCCTTGAGCTATTAACTCGGGTGTTTTATCTGGACATTAACCGCGACGAACAGGACTAATCCCGCTCCATCCCCGATCAAGCATATGCCATTCAACTTTTGAGTAGCATGTGCTTTTTTGTTTTATCATTTTTTGCTAAAAAATTTATTTTAAATTCTATTTTTTGATAAAGGATCAATCTGTAGCTCCTTAATTGGTCGCCTGATCTAGGCTAATACTGCCTGTTTTTCACCCTAAACTCCCTTCATTTACAACTTAAGTCTAATAAAAGTTAAGTCAGTTTTTTCTCGGCTTAAATTTAATAACTTGCTAAAAATAATTAGATTTTTACATCAACCTATACAAATGAGAATCATATGCACTTAAATACATTCTGTTCAATATTTTGCCCACAAAAAAAGGATGACCGAAGCCATCCCTTTTTAAAACACGGTAAAATTATTTTACGCCGTGAACAGCAAGATAGTTTTTGATCACAGTATTGAATTCGTCTGCTTTCTCAACTTGAGACCAGTGACCACATTGGCTGAAGATGTGCGCATCAGCATTTGGAACCACATTCAGGATGTCCCAAGTACGTGATACTGGAATGACCACGTCTTGCGTACCATGAATCAATAACACTGGCACAGTAATATCTTTCATTTTTTCGAAATCAAGCGGGAATTCGAAACGGTCACGGTCACGTGCGCCAACTACATCCATCAAACGATTTGATGCATAGTCATTTGCAGCAGAAGCAAAGCGAACTTTAACCAGTTCATCCGTGATCAAGTCTTTATTTACCACAAACATTGACAAGGTTTTCTTGATGCCTTCTTCAGTCAACACCGGGTTTGCATGCGCTTTGAGTGCAGCAGTTTGTTTCGCACCGCCTGTCCCCATAGACACGATACCCAAAACGCGCTCTGGATAATCCAGTGCCAACTGGAATGCCAACCAGCCACCTAAAGAGTTACCCACTAACCAGGTTTTTTCGATACCCAAAGCATCTAGCGTACGGATCGCATGGTCTACCCAGGCACGAATACCATATTCAGTGTTTGGCGCAACCACAGTTTGGCCATAACCAATGGTATCAATCGCGATACAACGTGCTTGCTCACCAATTTGTGGCAGGTTTAACCACCAGTTTGCCGCAGCAGATACACCTGTGCCTGAACCGTGTAAAAATAGAATAGGCGTACCTTCACCAATTTCGTGGTAATGGGTCAACTCACCTTCAGCAGTTTCAATCCATTTGTCTTCCAAGCCAAAGAACGGATCTGTTTGATAGTCAGGGATTTGAACAGTGCTCATATTACTTCCTCTTACAGTCTTTCGCTTGCGTGTCCCTCTCTTTTCAAGAATTCGACGTCAAGTTGACTCATTAAAATGACTTTTTTACATCCTTATCTTAACCGCTCAAGACGGGTCAACTGATACAAAATTACGATTGCACACTACAAAATAAATATAATTTAAGTTTATGTTTTATATGGTTATTTTAATATCAAAACCCTTATTTATTTTCAGGATTTAGTTTATGTGCAGATAGAAAAACAGCGCTACACCGGATAGCGCTCTTGATCAAGGCAGCAGAATTAGAATTTATAGGTATAAGTGGTTGCTACACGGTATTCCTGAAGGTCTGGTTTTGCTGGATTTGCAAAATTCACATCAATATACATGCCCTGTACGCCTAAACCTTTTAATTTACCTTCTGGCACAGTGTAATTGACGATTGCATTCACTTCATCCGTATTGAAGTTTTGACTTTGATATACTCCGGTACCTTGCTGATCATAGCCTTTGAAATAAATCGCTGTTGCATTTAGTCCCTTCAAGCCGACTTCAGAAAAGTCATAACCATAAGACACATGCCATGACTTTTCTTCCGGCGCTGTGAAAGTTGCGACTCCCCAGTTCGCCAAATAAGGCTGTGGCACCCAGCCTCCCAATGTCGGGAATGCACTGTCACCAAACATTTGCTGATAACCCACGCCTACCGTATGTGCACCATGATTGATTTTTGCAGCTACCGATAATGCCTGGTTATCCACTTCACCATATAATTTGTCACCCGAATCTGAGTTATCGAAGTAACGTACATGGCTATCAAGTTTGGCTTTTTCACCTAACTTGGTTTTATAGTTTGCACCAACATATTGCTGGGTATAAATATCTTGTACATCGGCATACCAGTAGCTTGCACCAATCTCAGGTGTAAATTGGTGATCAATACCCGCAATGTACATACCATCCGCTTCCGCACCTGTATCATAATTTGCTGGTGGCGCAAATTTAGTTAACTCACGGAACTGATTGTCATAACGGTTATTAATGCCATCGATGTAAGCCAAGGTTAACTTAGTATCTTTTACATCTTTTGATTCCAACCATGCACCACTATAAGTCGTCAACAACTGACGTGATGGATCGAAAACTAAAACTGGAGAAACAGGTAATAATTCACCTACTTTCAATTCAGTTTGAGATACTTTGGCTTTTAATGTCGCACCAACCTTCCCAAAATTATCTTTTGATTCTTTGCCATCATGCGGCAAAATCCAGTCTGGATTTTTATCACGCGCATTCAATTTGAATGCATGTTGTACCAAAAGATCTGCACCTACTTGAATGCCAGCACCAATATCTTGGTAACCTGACTTCGCATCCAAAGTGATCCCTTGCGACCATGAACCCCAGTTCGCTGCAGGATTTTCTTTGATTTGGCGATCAAGATAGAAGTTTTTAAATTTTAATTGCACATTACTGTCGTCAATAAAATCTGCATTCGCTGCAGTTGTTCCTAAAGTTGCTATCGCAGCAAACATTGCTATCCATAAGTTTTGACGACGCATCATGAGTTCCCCATTTAACAGATAAAATCTATGTCGCCATCATGCGCAAGTCGATTTAAATAAAAAATCCGACCACAGTATTAAGATTTTCTGCTTTCATCGGCCGATATTTCAGACCTCTCCTCAAGCAACCAATCGCTTAGACTTTAAAACGATTAATTAAAATAAAAAATTGACCAGATATTTAATTCAAACTTTTGTTTCTTCTATTAATAAGAGTAAATTTTTTAAAATCTTTCAGCAGCCATTTTTTATTTATCGTTTTTATGTTTAAGGAAAATATAAAGCCAAAATAATCGCCCTACAATATTATCACTAAAACATCTCACCCCAGAGTTTTAATATATTAATCAGTCTCATTTAAAATAAAAAAGCACCCAATTTGGATGCTTTTTTATCAAACTTATTTTAATACTGAGCGATTAAAAGTTAAGCTTGTAACTCACGCGCTTTAGACATGGTTAATGCTAAATCTTCAATCATGTCTTCCTGACCACCGACCGTACCACGACGACCAAGCTCCATCAGGATTTCACGTGCAGAAACGCCATATTTTGCTTCAGCGCGTTTAGCAAACAGCAGGAATGAAGAATACACACCCGCATAACCCAAAGTTGCTGCATCACGATCGGCACGGATCGGGTTGTGCATCATTGGAATGACCAGATCTTCAGCAACGTCTTGTACTTTGAACAAGTCAACGCCAGTGTCCATGCCCATACGGTTTGCAACCGCAATGAACAACTCAAGTGGTGTATTACCCGCACCCGCACCCAAACCTGCAGATGCCAAGTCAACACGTACTGCACCGGCTTGTACCGCAGCAACCGTATTCGATACACCCATACCCAAGTTATGGTGACCGTGGAAACCGAGCTCAATGCTTGGGTCCAAGTGTTGACGTAAATGACCAACACGATCAATGACATCTTGAGGAAGCATATAGCCTGCTGAGTCAGTGACATAGATACAGTTTGCACCGTAAGACACCATCTTGTTTGCTTCTTCAAGCAGTTTTTCAGGAGTCGCCATGTGAGCAAGCATTAGGAAGCCCACTGTGTCCATGTCTAACTTACGCGCAGCAGTGATGTGCTGTTCTGAGCAATCCGCTTCTGTACAGTGCGTTGCAACACGAATAGTAGAAACACCAATTTCATGCGCCATTTTCAAATGGTCAACCGTACCGATCCCAGGCAGAAGAAGTGCAGAAATTTTTGCATTCTTCATACGTGGTACAACAGCTGTTAAATATTCTTCGTCAGTCGCAGCAGCAAAACCGTAGTTGACGGATGAACCGCCAAGGCCGTCACCGTGCGTGACTTCAATTAAAGGTACGCCTGCATCATCAAGTGCTGTTGAAATCGCAATCATTTGCTCAACAGTGGTTTGATGGCGCTGTGGGTGCATACCATCACGCAAAGTCATATCATGAACAATAATCTTAGACATGTGGTTGCTCCTTAAGCGTCTTTATTGAATACGTGTTCTGCAAACATCTCTGCAGTACGTGCTGCAGCAGCAGTCATGATGTCAAGGTTACCCGCATATTTCGGCAGGAAATCACCAAGCCCTTCAACTTCTAAGTAAATTGACACGCGGTTGCCATCAAAAACTGGACCATTGACAAGCTTGTAACCCGGTACATATTTTTGAACTTCTTTAATCATTGCATGTACAGATTCAGTGATCGCTGCTTGATCCGGTTCACCTTCTACCAGACAGTGAACCGTGTCACGCATCATCAGTGGTGGCTCAGCCGGGTTGATGATGATAATCGCTTTACCCTGTTTCGCGCCGCCCACTTTCTCAATGGCACCGGCAGTGGTACGGGTAAATTCATCAATGTTTTTACGTGTACCTGGACCTACTGATTTAGTCGATACCGTTGCGATGATCTCACCATATTCAACCGGCTGAACGCGAGAAACTGCAGCTACCATCGGAATCGTTGCCTGACCACCACAGGTGACCATGTTTACGTTTGGCACTTCGCCACCCGCAAGCAATGCTTCCAGGTTGACCGGTGGTACGCAGAATGGACCGATCGCAGCAGGCGTCAAGTCAATCATCAGTACACCAAGTTCATTGAGCTTGCGGCTGTTTTCAGCATGTACATAAGCAGACGTTGCATCGAATGCAATTTTAATATCATCTGCAATCACGTGAGGCAGAAGACCATCCACACCTTCAGCGGTGGTTTTTAAACCCATTTTTGCAGCACGTGCCAGACCTTCAGAGGTCGGGTCAATCCCCACCATCCACACTGGCTCTAACCATTCGCTGCGTTGTAACTTGTAAAGCAAATCAGTACCGATATTACCTGGACCGATCATTGCACATTTAATCTTTTTCATGAATGTACTCTCTTGGAATCTCGATTATTCAGCAGCAAATGCAGCTGTAACAGAACCGAAGCCTTCAATTTCAACTTTGAATTCATCGCCTGGTTGAGCCACAACCATAGGCCCTAAGGCACCTGTTAAGATAATGTCGCCTGCAAGTAATGGACGACCACGGCGTACCATTTCATCTGCCAGCCAAACTGCAGCATTGAGTGGATTGGCCAGACATGCTTTACCCACACCTTGAGACACAACTTCGTCACCACGCGTCATGACCATTTTGCAGTTCACCAGATCAAGGTTTTCAAGTTTTACAGGTTGAGAACCTAAAACGAATGCTGCGGAAGATGCGTTATCTGCAACTGTATCAATTAAACTGATTTTCCAGTTTTCGATCCGGCTATCGACCACCTCAACTGCAGGCAGGGCATACTCAGTCGCGCTGATAATGTCTGCATAGGTATGTTTTTCTTTGGTCAAATCCTGGTTAATTACCAATGCGATTTCCGCTTCAACCTTAGGTTGAATCAGCAGACCTGCAGGAATTACTTCACCATCGCCATAGGCCATGTCAGCAAACAACATGCCGAAGTCAGGCTGATCTACGCCGAGTTGCGCTTGAACCACTTTAGAGGTTAAACCAATTTTACGGCCTACCAGACGGCGACCTTCAGACAAAGCGCGCTCGGTATTCACTTCTTGAACGGCATAGGCAATATCTACGTCAGCACTTTCACCACCCAGTTCTGGGCGAATCGGCGCGATCGCAGTTTGTGATAATTCAGCGCTACGAAGGGCTTGTGCAACTGATTCAACAACAGCAGAATTCGACATCAATGTTTCCTTAAACTGCAAAAATTAGGCTTATGCTGAGATCTAAGATGGACAGAAAATATGGACATGATCAGGCCGATAATCCGTCAGGATTACCTTTCTCAGAGCGAGCATAGGAATAAACAGTTTTAGAATGGGAAAAATACGGCGTTTGTGCCAATAGTTATTTTATTTTTTGCTATAGCTATTATCTATAAGAATAATTTATGAAAAACTAAATAAAACAAAATCTTATTATTTAAAACACATCGTTATTTAGCAAAATAACTGCCATAATATGACCGAATAAAATCAGTACAATTACGACTTTAGACTAAAAGATAAGAACCAGCGCTTAAATCTGCGGCATTCCCCAGCCAATTCAAACCGGGGAAATACTTGTTTTTCACTGCAACAAAGATAATGGATTAAACTGCTTGTTTCCATTGGACTTTAGCCAACAATGCAGTATGTAAAGCAGCCACATCATCCACGATACAGACTGGATTAAATTGAGCCAAAAGTTCAGGCGCATGCACGCCATAACTTACGCCAACACTTGGCATGGCAATATTTTGCGCCATTTCCAGATCATAAGAAGTATCACCGACCATAATCGCATGTTCAGCCTGCACACCGGTTTCCGCCAGAATTTCTTCCAACATTAATGGATGAGGTTTAGAACGGGTTTCGCTGGCTGCGCGCGTAGTCACAAACAGCTCCTCACTGTTCGTCTGTTTTAATACACGATCCAGACCTTTACGGCTTTTCCCTGTGGCTACTGCCAGCTTCACGCCTTGCTGCTGTAAATCTGCGAGCATGTGCGCTACGCCTTCAAACCAGGAATCCCCTGATGAATTCGCCACATAATGCTCTGAGTAGCTTTGTAAAATTTCCGCATGCAACTCAGGCACACTCGGGAATAAACGCTGTGCCACTTCAGGCAAGCCTAAGCCAATAATGCTTTTCGCGTCTTCATCAGTTAAGGGCTGCTGAAATTGCTGTGCGGCAAACTGTAAACTCGCCACAATTTGACCGACTGAATCAAATAAAGTGCCATCCCAATCGAAAATGACCAGTTTTACAGGTGTGTTCATAAGGTTTCCTAAATTTGATTCAAGGTTAGGTAGCTTTACCACCTCTCTCTACCCTCTCCTTGTAGAAGAGGGTAGAGAGAGGTTTAATGCCTAAAATCTCCCCTAGCCCCTCTTTAAGAAAGAGGGTTAGGGTGGATTGAATTTATTAAAAGAAAAAATAAGTCTTTACTGAGCCGTCGGCTTATCCGCTTTCTGTGCTCTTAACTGTGCCACCAGACTCTGCATATCTTCCGGCAAAGGTGCTTCAATCATGGCATAACCCGGAATTTCCAGACGCATGGCATGCAGGCAAAGACGGCGTGGTTTCGGCCCGTTATAGCCAGTTTCATGACCATATTTTTCATCGCCCACCAGCGGATGACCAATACTGAGACCATGTACACGAATCTGATGGGTACGACCCGAAAGTGGAGAGGCATAGACCAGTGTGGCATGCATAAAGCGTTCCTGCACATTCCACTGCGTCTTCGACTCTTTACCTTCTTTCGGCGATACACAGACACGACGCTCGCCATTGGCCAGCTCATAGCGATGTAAAGGCGCATCAATCAACTGACGGTCAAGTGCTACGTTACCTTTGACCACAGCGGCATAGGTTTTTTTGATTTTATGTTCACGCAACATATCTTGTAATGTTTTCAACACGCTACGCTTTTTGGAAATCATCACCAGACCGGAAGTATCACGGTCAATCCGGTGAATCAGTTCCAGATACTTTTTACCGGTTGCGGCACGCAAGCCCTCAATCAGGCCATAGGCCACACCGCTACCACCATGCACAGCAATCCCGGAAGGTTTATTCACGACCATCAAACCTTCATCTTCATAAATCACACGGGCCAATAAGCCTTGTGCCACTTTGTCAGAAACAGGTGCAGCAGATTCATCTTTTTGTTCATAGCGAATCGGCGCAACGCGAATCTGGTCACCGATTGCGAGTTTGGTTTCTGCTTTAATGCGTTTTTTATTAACGCGAACCTGGCCTTCACGAATCAGACGATAGATACGGCTTTTTGGCACACCTTTCAGACGACTAAACAGGAAATTATCGATGCGTTGTCCATCTTGATGTTCATCCACTTCAAACCAAGTGACGTTTTGCCATTGTTGCGTAGAATTCATACAGTTACTATGACCCAAAAAATACTAAAATTGATTAAAAACTGATCACTTAGGTTATGCTTTACACAAGAAACATAAGCTTAGCCCATAGGCAGATGATGCAAGGTTTGATATAGTCAGCGCACGGAAACCATCGTTTGTGAGTAAAAGTTGAATCATTTCAGATTTTTCTGAACTTGATTGTTCAATTAAAGACTCACATGATACGGGAAGGTCCCCAAAGAATTATGCCACGCCGAAGGCTTATTATATCGGCAAACAAAGCAAACTGTTGCGTTTAATTGTACCTCAGGTACATAAATCAGTTTGTCTTAAAAAATATGTCGCCAACTTTCGTTGGTTTTTAAACGTAAACTGATACACATCAGATTAGTCGCACCCTGAAGACGACTTCAGGCTACAGCGTCGATGCATTGGATCTGCACAGTTTGTAAAGATACGACGACAATTCCGTATCAAGACACTTTCTATAAAGAAGGGATGATCTTCGAGCAATGTGACAGTGAAAGTTACATACATCCAATGCACCGCTCGTCCGCCAGTGAAGCGTTCAGGTGACTTTAATCCGTTTAAAGATTGAAGCCGTATTGCCATCATCAATACGTGAATCAAAACCGAAGCCTATCTATACAAGTAGAAGCCGGTAAGAAAAGACTCAGACCACAATGAAATTCATTGCAGATTTGAGCCATTGATCCGTGATGTGTGATGTTCGCTACGTGTATAGCGATTTTTTGCTGTGTATCACTATAAGGTGTTACACCCATGAAACGTATGTTGATTAATGCAACACATGCCGAAGAAATTCGCGTTGCACTTGTCACTGGTCAGCGTCTTTACGATTTTGATTTAGAGAATCGTACCCGTGAACAAAAAAAATCCAATATCTATAAAGGTCACGTGACTCGCGTTGAGCCTTCTTTAGAAGCTGTATTTGTCGAATATGGTGCAGGTCGTCAAGGCTTCCTGTCGATGCGTGAAATTGCAAACTCATATTACAAAGCCGATCCGCGCCAGACCTCAAATATCCGTGAACTGATCACGGAAGGCACCGAGCTTTTGGTTCAGGTGGAAAAAGAAGAGCGTGGCAATAAAGGCGCTGCCCTGTCTACGTTTATTTCACTTGCTGGCCGTTACCTGGTTTTAATGCCAAACAACCCGAAAGGTGGTGGTATCAGCCGTCAAATTTCTGGTGCTGTGCGTGAAGAACTGAAAGAAATGCTGGCGACGCTTAACGTACCACGTGGCATGAGCGTGATTGTGCGTACTGCCGGCATCGGCCGTTCACAAGAAGAGCTGCAACTTGATCTGCAACATCTGCTTGACCTTTGGGCACAAATCCAGAAAACAGCAAGTTCTGGCCCATCTCCAATGTTGGTGCATCAGGAAGCGGGTGTGGTGACACGTGCCATTCGTGACTACCTGCGTGATGATGTTGCGGAAATTCTGATTGACTCTGAGCAAGCCTATAACGAAGCTTATAACTTCGTAAAAGCAGTCATGCCACGTCAACTCGACAAACTGAAAACCTATACCTTAAATGAGCCTTTATTTGCTCATTTCGCGATTGAAAGCCAGATTCAGACTGCCTATGAACGTGAAGTAAAACTGCCTTCTGGTGGTTCGATCGTCATCGATCAAACTGAAGCTTTGGTGTCGATTGACATCAACTCAGCAAAATCGACCCGCGGTAGTGATGTTGAAGATACTGCGCTGAACACCAATATTGAAGCTGCAGAAGAAATTGCGCGTCAATTGCGTTTACGCGATATCGGCGGCCTGGTGGTGATCGACTTTATCGACATGACCAAAGATCGCAACCAGCGTATGGTGGAAGCGAAACTTCGTGAAGCGACCCAGAGTGACCGTGCCCGTATTCAATTCGGTCAATTGTCACGTTTTGGCCTGATGGAAATGAGCCGTCAGCGTCTACGTCCTTCTCTTGAAGAAGCGACTGGCTATGTCTGCCCACGCTGTCATGGTACCGGCATGGTACGTGACTTGCGTTCACTTTCACTTTCAATCATGCGTAAAGTGGAAGAGATTGCGCTGCGTGAACGTCAAGGTGAAGTTCAGGTCGAAGTTCCGGTCGAAATTGCTGCATTCATGTTGAATGAAAAGCGTCATACCCTGGTATATCTGGAACAGACCTCGAATGTACGTGTGACAGTATTGCCGCATCCACATCTAGAAACACCGCATTATGAAATTACCTATAATGCCGAAGGCTTTGCCCCAACCAGCTATGAACGTACCGAAGCGACCCGTTCAAGTGAAAAAGAATTGGGCTATGAGTCTTCTGAATGGCATCTAGAAGAAGAGCAGCATGCGCAACACGCAGCACCAGCGCCTTCACAGCCGCAACAAAACAACGGCCGTAATAACAATAAACGCCGCAATCCACAAAACCAGCCGGCTCAACCGCAAGTGGCACAGCAAGCACCTGTACAGGCAGCAGCTCCAGTGGCTTCAAGCAGCCCATGTGCATGGTTAGAAAACCTGTTTGTACAAAAACAGGCAGCGACTGTTGATCCATCACGTACTGCCAATAATGCTGCAGCAGCGATTGAACAAATGATCAATGGCGGTGCGGTAAGTCGTGGCCAGTTCGGTCAGGTGGCTGCACCGGTTGCACAGCCAGCACCACAGCACGTAGCACAACCTGCTGCTGTATCAAGCAACAATAATGCTTACCTGGCACCATCGACTGTTGCACAAAAACAGGAACGTGATGCGGCAGAAAAACCGGCAGAGCGTGAAGAAAGAGCACCACGTCACAACAAGAAACCGCGCAACCCGAACCCGAAGCACAAAGAACCGCGCGAGCAGGTTCAGTCTGAAGCTCCTGTACCTCAGCAACATCAAGTGCATGAAGAAGTGGTTCAGGTGTCTCGTCAAGAACAACGCCATGAAGCACGTGAAAACAAGCGTCATTCTCGCCGTCAGCATCACAACGAGCCAGCGCAGCAAAATGATGTTCAGAACAATGAACAACAGCCACAACAGGCAATGCCGCGCCGTGACCGCCGCAACCAGCAACGTCCGGAACGCCCAAATCGCCACCGCGATCCAAGTGTTCTGAACGAACAAGCGCCTCAGGCAGCTCCTGCAGTTGTTGAAGCGCCGGCCGTCAATGACAAGCAGCTTCGTGTTGAATTGGTCGATGCACCCCGTCCGGATGTGATGCCAACAGCAATGGTCGTAAATATTGACCAGGCAAAAAGCGAAATCGTGGCATTGAATGACAATGCTACAGTTGCAACGCCAGCAGTTGAAGTCACTGCACCGGCAGATGCGCCAGTTGAAGCGGCTGCAGCTGAAAATGTGGTTGAAGCCACCTTGACAGCTCCTGTGGAAGAAATTGTAGCGACTGAAGCAACGTCTGAAAAAACACGGGCTAGCAACGATCCGCGTCAGCGTCGTCGCCAGCAGCGTGCAGCACAGTCGCAACAACCTGCAGCTCAGCAGTTAACACCGTCACAAGTGCCAACTTTGGGCCAGTTCACCATTGGTAGCCTGATTCGTCATGTCTATGGTGAAGACTGCTCAGTGCTGATTGAACAGTTTGGTTTATTACCAACCTTCAACCGTGCTTTAGAAAAGTTCACGAAAGAGTACAACGCGAGTCTGGTGGCTGCCGCAGCGCCTGCTGCTGCTGCAGAGAAAAAACCGGTCACCCGTGATGTTGAAGTAACGGTAGCCAAGGTTGAAGCAGAGCCTGCTCCAGTCCTGGACCTGAACCCACCAAAACCGGTCTCAGACAAGCGTGTTGCCAACGATCCACGTGAGCGTCGCCGTTTGGCTAAACAGGCTGCGGAGCAGGCTTTGCAACAAGCCAAACAGCAGGCAAAAGTGGAAGCCGCGCCGGCAGTTGAAGCTGCGCCAGAACCTGTAGCAGTAGAAGCACCAGCTGAACCTGTTGAAGCAGCTGTAACTGAAGCACCTATAGCATCGGAAGCAGTGATTGAAACGACAGAAAATACTCAGCCGACGGAACCAGCAACTGAAACCGCAGCACCAGTAGAAGTGACCACTGAAGTTGCACCAGCTGAAGTTCAGGTCGAAGAAGCTGCTCCAGCTGAAGCAAGTGCTGAAACAGAAGCGCCTGTGGCAAAAAGCAAAGATGTGGCAGAAGCGACCCTAGAGGAAGCTGAAGCCAGCGAAGCGGAAAAAGCCGAGAAGCAAGCTGCTCGCCCGCGTCGTCCACGTGGCCGTCCACCGAAAAAAGCCAATACTGCAACTGAGTCATAATTTGCCCAATTGCAGTCACATAAAAAAACCTAGTCATTTCGATGACTAGGTTTTTTTTGCTAGATTTGGTCAAAATAGGTAGATTGCACTAGCTTTTTAACGTTAAAAGATGGATAGCTTGTCTACTGTATATAAATTAAACCTATCGGATACGAAAAACAAATAGGATTCTCATGACCCAAATGAAACCGCACGATCTTATTGGTATTGCAGATGTCGCTGCCAAAATCCCGGCCTTCTTAATCAAAGTGCCTAATTTGCTGACTGGGCTAAGACAGGCTTATTTACGTACTCCGAATACACCGGCCGGTCTGGGTCTGGCTTTTGAAAAAGCTTCACAGCGTAATCCGGAAGGTATCGCTTTGCGTTTTGAAGATCAAAGCTATAGTTATACCACTCTTAATGCCTGGGCCAACCAGATTGCACATTTCTATCTTTCCTTGGGTGCCAAAAAAGGTGATGTCGTGGCGCTGATGGTCGAGAACCGCCCTGAACTCATTGCCAGCGTGCTCGGTCTGGCCAAACTCGGTGTCACCACGGCACTGGTCAATACCTCACAAGTGGGTAAGGTGCTGACCCACAGTATCAACCTGGTCAAACCAATTGCGGTGATTGTCGGTGAAGAGTGCCGGAACGCGGTCAACGAGACTCGTGATGACCTCAATATTAGCAGTGATCGCCTGCATTGGTTTGCCGATCAAAATACTCAAGCCGATCCGGGTCAGGCGCCTGCGGGCTTTATCAATCTGGCTGAAAAAATCGATCTCTCCCCGAAATTCAATCCACCGACCACCCATTCGGTGCAAGGCAAAGATGGGCTGTTCTACATTTATACGTCGGGCACCACCGGCCTGCCTAAGGCAGTCATCTTTACCAACGGGCGCTGGACGCTAGCTTATGGCACCTATGGCCATGTGCTAAACCTGAAGAAAGATGATGTGATGTACTGCACCCTGCCGCTTTATCATGCCACAGGCATGGTGGTGTGCTGGTGTGGCGTGATTGCAGGTGCAGGAACGCTTGCGATTCGACGTAAATTCTCGACCTCCTCCTTCTGGAAAGATGTAAAGAAATTTGATGCATCTGCAATTGGCTATGTCGGTGAGTTGTGCCGCTATCTGATGGATGCCCCTCCCTCTGAACTGGAAAAAGACCATCGGGTCACCCGAATGATTGGAAATGGCATGCGCCCGAATATCTGGGACAAGTTCAAATCCCGTTTTGGGATTCAGGAAGTGCTGGAATTGTATGCGTCCAGTGAAGGCAATGTCGGTTTTAGCAATATTTTCAATTTTGACAATACCGTCGGTTTCTCCCCGACACCCTATGCCATTATTGCCTTTGATAAAGATAAAAATGAACCGGTTCGGGATAACAAGGGTCACTGCAAACGGGTGAAAAAAGGTGAAACAGGTTTACTGATTGGTAAAATTACCCGTCGCTCACCCTTTGATGGTTATACCGACCCGGAAAAAAACAAGTCCGTGATCATGCAGGATGTATTTGGCAAAGGTGATGCTTATTTCAATACGGGCGATCTGGTACGTAATATCGGCTTTCGTCATGCCCAGTTTGTCGACCGCTTAGGTGATACTTTCCGCTGGAAAGGTGAAAATGTCTCGACCACCGAAGTCGAAAATATGCTCACCGAGTATGACAAAATTGTTGAAGCCGTGGTCTATGGCGTTGAAATTCCAAATACCAATGGTCGTGCCGGGATGGCAGCGCTGACCTTAAAACCAGACATGCAACTGGATCAAGAAGACCTGCAACAGATGGTCAGCACCTTTAAACAGTGCTTGCCTGCTTATGCCGTTCCGGTGTTTTTACGTATCCAGCAGCAAGTCGAAACGACAGGCACCTTTAAATACCAGAAAAACAGGTTGAAAGAGCAAGCATTCGATCCGAATAAAACCGATGAACGCCTGTTGGTTCTCTTACCAGGTGCAACGGCCTATTCTGAGCTCACAGCAGAGATTTTTGCCAACATTCAGGCCTACCAATATCGCTTCTAAGTACTGAAGTTGCCTATTTTTTGTTTAGATAAAGCACAATTGTTCTATTTATAATCAAACATGGGCAACTTTGTTATTTTTTGCTTGCGCTGAAATGAGATCTTGCTACAATACGCTCCATCAAACAAAGTGGTGCTTTAAGCTATTTAGCTTGACTTGCACTATACATTCAAACCTAGTTTGAATGCCGGTTCAGGGCCGTTAGCTCAGTTGGTAGAGCAGTGGACTTTTAATCCATTGGTCCCGCGTTCGAGTCGCGGACGGCCCACCATTTCTTTGATATCCCTTGATGGGCCGTTAGCTCAGTTGGTAGAGCAGTGGACTTTTAATCCATTGGTCCCGCGTTCGAGTCGCGGACGGCCCACCATCATTCTAAAACATCAGTTTTAGAAATCTCAATCAAATTCATTTTGATTACCCAGAATGGGCCGTTAGCTCAGTTGGTAGAGCAGTGGACTTTTAATCCATTGGTCCCGCGTTCGAGTCGCGGACGGCCCACCATTCTTTGCTTAGAATGTTTTCTGAAACATCCCTTACACTATTTTGATTTGCTTTCTATCAGCTGCTATTATATTTTCACGCTTGGATTTTAGGCTGATTTGTCTTCAAAACTTGTTTTGATTTTTAAACAGTTATAAATAGTTTTCTTTAATCCAATTCTAAAAAAAAGAGCAGCGCCGTTTCTTATCGCATTATTTTCTAATATCAAATGTGGTGTCTTTTACCAGTTCATAAGCTTTAGAGGGTGCAGGATAGCCGCGATCAAATAATTCACGATTGATTCTTTCCTTTTCACTATAGATTTTGTCCAGATTCATCACCAGATGGTTCGAATCCTTAATCGTATAATAAAAGCTCGCCCCTTCTTTGCGACTCACCACCACCTCGGTACGTTCCGGATTGATAAACCAGCGGTCTTTACGGTAGGTGATATTGTGAGCCGTGCTGTTTTTGGTATTATCAATAAATACTTTGCCATACTGTAAAATGCTGCGATGCACCGTACCATCCGGCATCAGAGTCAAAATAAATTCTGCCTTGCCTTCAGTACAAGGCGCAAAGCGGCCATCACAATCAATTTCAGTATGATAGCGGCCTATAAACGCCTTGGCATCCTCTGGTACAGTTGCAGGGTTTAAATCAGCTTCTGCCGGAAGAGTCGCCTGCCCTGCGACCTGAGTTAAGGATTTGGCACTGACGGTCACTACATCGGCCTTCGTATTGGCAGCGGAAATTTTAACACCCTCTTCTGAGGTTGCCTGACTTTCCTGTTCAGGTTTGACTTGTTGCTGATCACAAGCCTGTAGTATGCCCATCCCCCCCAACATTAGGCCGAATTTAAAAAAACTGCTTAATGTACAACTTGATACATCCAATTTCATTTTAAAGCATACCTAAATTAGGAAACACAGCACGTACAGAGCACATTGCAAGCCAATGAACTTTACACAAGAGTTCAATAGAATTTTCACTATGTTAGTGGCTCTTAGAGCTGGATTTAATCTTTATTAACATTACTTAACGAATTTATTTGCAATCAGCACTTTAAAAATTTTGATCCAACTCCATTTTTGAAGTATGGATCTGTTTTAGGATTCAACCCTATTTTTAATCAGGAGATTTTAATGGCCAATGTTGGTTTATATCGCTCTAACCGCTCAAACATGATTGCAGGTGTGATGGGTGGTATTGCTGAACGTTTTGGTTGGAACGCGAATTTATTACGTCTGATTTTTGTGGTGATTTCAATCATGAGTGCCGCATTCCCGGGTATTTTGGTTTATCTGGTTCTGTGGTTAATCATGCCAAAAAAGCAGTACAACATTGAACAGGACAAGGTTCAGCAAGTTCAGGGCTATCAAAATCCTGTGCGCACCGTCAATCAGGATAAACGCTATTAATCTGCATCCTAATTTATAGCAAGATGTATTGAAGTGCTTCCTCCTTCACCCAGTCTAATGGGGTGAGATTTTGATGCCACGATAATTCCCCTAGATTATCGTGGCTTTTTTTTGCCTATATTTTTGTTATTTCTATGCTGTATGACAGCTTTTTACTTTATCTTTTAGCTCAATTAGCGATAAATTCAATATTCCAATGTTTGAAATGGATGTCAGATGACTCAGGCAGAATGGATGATGCTCTGGCTCTGTGCCTTAGCTGCACTGCTGCATGGTTTAAGCGGATTCGGCTTTCCCATGATGAGTACAGCCGTTCTGTCCAGTGAATATCCGCTGAGTATGGCAGTGACGCTTGTGATTCTGCCCTGCCTGCTGCTTAACCTGATTATGCTCAATGCCGATCCACAGCATGGCCTGTTCAGCAGTATGGGCTATTATCTCAAACGTTATTGGCCCTTAATCCTGAGTAGCCTGCTGGGAAGCATGCTCGGAGTTCAGTTATTATTCTGGTTGAATGAAGGGATTCTAAAATTATTGCTGGGTCTGGTGATGGTGTTCTATGTACTCGACCAGCTAAGAACACGGCCGCTGCAAGTCAGTTCTCATGTTTCCAGTATGCTGTATTTTGGTTTACTGGCCGGCATTATTGGAGGTGCGACCAATGCTATGGCACCTTTTCTGATGATGTATCTGATGAGTTGCCAGCTCTCAAAGATAGATATTGTTATTATCAGTAATCTCAATTTTATTGCCGGTAAACTGATCCAGCTGATTTTACTATTTCCAATTCTGATCACACTGGAAACCCATCAACAGCATATTCTGATCGGGATCAGCTTATTCGCCCTTGCTGGTGTCTGGATCGGAGGCAAAATACGCCATCGTTTATCTCAGCAGCATTTCAAATGGATTGTCCTGGCTTTACTTTTTGGCTTGGGCCTGTATGCCCTCTGGCAAAGTGCTGGATTATTGCAACAATCTGGTTATAGTATCTTTAAATAGGGTATTTTTTAAACAAAGCAAAATTACAAATTCAAAGCTGATATAAAAAAATGACGTAAATAAAAACCTTGCAAGGAGAGCATATGACTCAGACCAATCTAGCCACCCCAACCAATGCGATGCCTAAAGGGCTGCTCAAAGGCTGGATCCTTATTGTTGTTGCAGCTATTGTGGCCTATAGCCTCTATCTTTATCTGCCCTATGACCAGAATGCCAATAAGGGTCTGGCTCTGCTGGCTTTTATCGGTATTCTCTGGCTGACTGAAGCGATTCATATCACCATTACCGCACTTTTAGTTCCAGTGATGGCGGTGTTACTCGCCATGCCAATGGCCTCTGACGGGGGACTGGTTCCCATCACCACACAAGCCGCTTTGGCCACTTTTGCCGATCCTGTCATTTTCCTGTTTTTTGGTGGTTTTGCGCTGGCAACGGCATTGCATATCCAGAAGCTGGACCGGAAAATTGCCATGTGGATTATCTCCATGTCTGGTGGGCATTTGGGTATTTCTGTACTGGCGATTTTTGTGGTGACGGCGCTGCTGTCCATGTGGATTTCCAATACGGCCACTGCTGCCATGATGCTGCCTTTGGCCTTAGGCTTGCTTTCACATCTGGATGTCAGCAAGGATCGTAAAACTTTTGTCTTTATCCTGCTCGGCATTGCCTATTCGGCCAGTATTGGCGGGCTGGGCACCATGGTCGGTTCCCCTCCGAATGCCATTGCCGCCAAGGCACTCGGCTATGATTTTGCCGACTGGATGAAAATCGGCTTGCCGATGATGTTCATTATTCTCCCCGCCATGCTAGTCAGTTTATATCTGGTACTACGTCCAAAACTAAATCACAAAGTACAATTTGTGACCGAAGATATTCCCTGGACCGGCACCCGTATAGCCACCATGATCCTCTTTCTCTGTACTGCAATTGCCTGGATTTTCAGTAAAAAATTCACCGAAATTTTTGGTATTTCTCAGCCGGATACCTGGATTGCAATTTCGGCTGCCTGTATGGTGGTAATTCTAGGTACCGCAAGCTGGAAACAGATTGCAGAAAATACCGACTGGGGGGTCTTGTACCTATTTGGTGGTGGTCTGACCTTGAGTGCCATTCTGAAGGATTCAGGCAGTTCGCTGGTACTGGGGCAAACTCTGGCCAATGCCTTTGGTGATGCCTCCCCGCTGATGATTATTTTTGTAGTCGCCACTTTTATTATCTTCCTGACTGAATTTACCAGTAATACCGCTTCGGCTGCCCTGCTGGTACCAGTATTTGCCGCAATTGCGGATCAGATGGGCATGCCCAAAGAAATTCTGGTGATTGTCATTGGTATTGGTGCCTCATGTGCCTTTATGCTGCCGGTAGCTACCCCGCCCAATGCGATTGTTTTTGGAACCGGTCATATCCAGCAAAGCGAAATGATGAAAGTCGGTTTTGTACTGAATATTATGTGTATCTTTATTATTTCACTGTTTATTTACTGGTTCTTCCTCTAAACCAAGTCCAATAAAAAAGCACGTTTTGGCGTGCTTTTTTATTGGCAAGTATCGCTGCTTTTTAAGCAAAATCCTTGCTCAAAGCAGATGCATTAAACTCAGATAATTTCTCTAAAATCATCTTATTCAGTTCTGCTTTTGATCTTAAGTTGATTGAGTTCCTGATTCAGTGCAGCAATGATATCGGCACGACTGATAATTCCCACCAGCTGTTGTTGACTGACCACCGGAATATAATTAAAAGAACGTTCAACAAAATAAGGCACCAGATCCTGAATCGGCTGGGTCGGCTGCACCGTGACGACTTTTAAGCTCATAATATGCCTGACCTGATCTTCCCAACTGCTGCGAATATCCGAAGCACGCTTAAACCATTCCACCACGTCATACATGGCCAAAGTGCCGACCAGTTTTTCTTCTGCATTGACCACGGGCAGGCTCATCAGGTTCATCTGTTTAAACTTGTCCAGCGCATGATGAATATTGTCATTTTCATGCAGCGTGACCACATCTTTGGTCATAATATCCTGACAAGTAAATTCATGCACCGCCCGCGCATTGGCAATATCCTGTGCTTCCAGAATAATCTTTTGCAGGTCATATTCACTGATATCCAGCAATTCTGTTTGCTGGTCTAGCACGTCCTGAATATCCTGCGGCTGAATGGTAACTTTCTGGGTCGGGGTTGGATCTTTAGAACGGGTATTCAGTTGCGCCTGCTGCGGATAGCTCTTGCCAATCATGCGGTTAAATACAATGGCGATGATCATCAGCAGCAGTGAATTTAAGAGCACCGGATAAAACACAAAGGCATAGCCCAGATCATGTACCGCATTTCCGCCCAAGACCGCAGTAATCGCGACCGCACCACTCGGGGGATGCAAGGAATCTGTGGTCATCATCAGCATAATCGACAGAGCGACGGCGACACTAAAAGCTTCAGTCGGATTGGCCATGAATAATGCGCAGGTTACGCCGACCACAGCCGCAATGGTATTCCCCACCATAATATTCCAGGGCTGTGCCAGAGGACTGGCCGGCACTGCAAACAGCAACACCGAAGACGCCCCCATCGGTGCAATATACCAGGCCTTAAAATCACCCAGAATCCACAAACTCAGCAATGAGGATACGGCCAAGCCGATCAGGGCACCGATGCCGCATAACAGACGGTCTTTGAGCGGAAGGACTTTGAAGTTTGGTTTTAAGGTATTGAGCCAGTCTAGATTTGAGTGAAACACAGTCTACCTGATTTACTTTTTATCGATTTTCCGCATTATAGAACCAAGCAGCCTTAAAGGTATATTTGTTTTATATCTTTTAATGCTGCAGGTATGCCTACTTTTTAGAAAAAAAATGTCGGCATGATTGCTCATCATCAAAATGGTTTTGAAGGGCTGAGGCTTTATACTTCATGCATATTCCAACAACATCGTGACTTACAATGAAGCTGATAAAACTGTTTAAAATCATGTTATTTTGCAGTAATTTCAGTGGGCTTTGATAGCGGATTTTCATCTGATTCAGATCGAATAATCGGCTCGATTTTAATCAGCTCGACCTCACCATAGAAGGTCGAAAATGCCACATCTCCGGCATCGATGCCAGTGCCAATCCGAATTAAATTTTCTACAGGCGCCAAACGGGTCGGATCAAACAGTACCCACCCACCCTCTAAATAAGCTTCAAAAATGGCGTGAAAATCGGGTAAAAACTTTTCGATTTCGACATAACCGACCACCATGCGTGCTGGAATGCCTAAAGCACGACACAGCGCAATACCTAAATGAGCAAAGTCACGACAGACGCCCGCCCGATGGATGAGCACATCTGTTGCAGTACTAAACTGATCCGTGCTGCCAGAAACATAAAATATATTGTTATAAATCCATTGTTCAATCGCTTTGACCCGCGCATAACCCGGCGTCATCCAGCCAAAGGACCGATTGGCCATTTCTGCAAATAAATCCGAATTACAGTAACGGCTGGCCAGCAAATAAGGCAGCACCGCATCAGGCAAATCCGGAATCAGCACTTCATTCAGATTATGCTGCGCATCTGCATTAATCACCGGATGACGTTCAACTGTCGCGTTATAGTGCACTTCAAAGACATCACAAGGTTGGACATGCAGACGTATATAACGATTTTGATGATTTAAATCCTGGAATTCACGCCATACGACAGGCATATTAAATGTCAATTGTTGTTCAAGAATAGTTTGATCGGAATGATGTGCCGCCTGAATCAGAAAAACAAATTCTGTGGTCTGGACAACCTTATATTTTAAATGACATTGAATTTGATAAGTGGTCATGAATTTCCTTATTTTTAAGCATTATTATATTGTGTGAATATTAAACTAATTTTAGGATGCTAATCGTATAAGATCAGTTGAGCTTTATAACGCTCCGGTTAATCGGATGCCATATATCTGATTTATTCTTGATTTTTAAGTTAGCCTCAATCGGCCAGTAAAGCTGAAATCACGACAGATGCATAGATGACTCTTCTTGTTTAAAGGTATTCTGGGTTTTTTCAAAAAAGGTTCCACACATTAACCCTTTGCCACTCCCCTGCAAAGTCCTTATAATTGAGCACAATTTTTCTCTAATTTTAAGTGGATGACCATGAGTCGCGCCATATCGCATATTGATACCTTCCAAGGCTTAATTCTTGCCTTACAAACTTACTGGGCGGAGCAAGGCTGTGTAATTTTACAGCCTTACGACATGGAAATGGGCGCAGGAACATTCCATACAGCGACTTTCCTTCGTGCTTTAGGGCCTGAAACCTGGAACGCAGCCTACGTTCAGCCGTCACGTCGTCCGAAAGATGGCCGTTATGGCGAAAACCCCAACCGTCTGCAACATTATTACCAATTCCAGGTGGTACTGAAGCCAAACCCGGACAACATCCAACAGCTCTACCTTGACTCGCTTAAAGCGATTGGGATCGACCCACTGGTACACGACATTCGTTTTGTCGAAGACAACTGGGAATCGCCAACCCTCGGCGCTTGGGGTCTAGGCTGGGAAGTCTGGCTCAACGGTATGGAAGTGACTCAGTTTACTTATTTCCAGCAAGTGGGCGGTGTTGAATGCTACCCAGTGACAGGCGAAATCACCTACGGTCTTGAGCGTCTTGCCATGTACTTGCAAGGTGTAGACTCGGTTTACGATTTAGTTTGGACCAAAGGTCAGTTCGGTACTGTGACCTATGGCGATGTGTTCCATCAAAATGAAGTTGAGCAGTCAACTTATAACTTTGAATATGCAAACGTTGAAAAAATGTTTGAGCTGTTCGATTTCTACGAAGCTGAAGCAACGCGTTTAATCGAAGCTGAACTGCCATTGCCTGCTTATGAGCAAGTGATTAAAGCATCACACTGCTTTAACTTATTAGATGCGCGTGGCGCGATTTCGGTGACTGAACGTCAACGTTATATTTTACGTGTGCGTACTTTGGCACGTGCCATTGCAAATAGCTATGTAGCAGCGCGTGCGAAATTGGGCTTCCCGATGGCTGAACCTGAGCTTCGTGATGAAGTTTTAGCGCAGTTAAAAGCACAAGTTGAAGCGGAAGCAAAAGTTGAATCTAAGGAGAGCAAATAATGTCTAAACATACCGTTTTGTTCGAATTAGGCTGTGAAGAACTTCCACCGAAAAGCCTTAAAAAATTACGTGATGCATTGCAAGCAGAAACCGTAAAAGGCTTAAAAGATGCTGGTCTTGCTTTTGATTCTATCGAAGCCTATGCAGCACCACGTCGTTTAGCATTAAAAATTACCAATGTTGATGGCGCGCAAGCTGACACGCAAAAACGTTTCGACGGCCCTGCAAAGCAAGCAGCCTTTGATGCGGAAGGCAACCCAACCAAAGCGCTTGAAGGCTTTATGCGTGGTCAAGGCATCACGGTTGATCAAGTATCGACTTTCCAAGCCGGTAAAGTTGAAAAAGTGTGCTACCTAAAAGATGTCAAAGGCCAAAGCCTTGATGCACTTTTACCACAAATTTTACAAAATGCATTAGACAACCTGCCAATTGCAAAACGCATGCGTTCTGCGGCGAGCCGTACTGAATTTGTACGTCCTGTGAAATGGGTGGTATTGCTTAAAGACAACGACATTGTTGATGCAACCATTCAAGATCACAAAGCAGCTAACGTGACTTTCGGTCATCGTTTCCATGCACCTGAAGCAATCACTTTAACGCATGCTGACGAATACTTAGCGAAATTAAAAGCAGCGCATGTTGTGGCTTCTTTTGAAGAACGTCAAGCCATTATCGACCAACAAGTGAAAGCGTTGGCTGATGAAGTCAATGCCATTGCAATTGTACCAAGTGACCTTCGTGACGAAGTAACAGCATTGGTTGAATGGCCTGTTGCGCTTCGTGCAAGCTTTGAAGAACGCTTCCTTGCTGTTCCTCAAGAAGCGTTGATCACGACCATGCAGGACAACCAAAAGTACTTCTGCTTAGTGAACAGCGACAATAAACTTCAACCGTACTTCATTACGGTGTCTAACATTGAGTCGAAAGACCCGACACAAATTATTGAAGGTAACGAGAAAGTGGTTCGTCCACGTTTGTCGGATGCTGAATTCTTCTTCCTGCAAGACCAAAAACAACCGCTTGCTTCTCGTAAAGAGAAATTGGCGAACATGGTGTTCCAAGCAGAATTGGGCACGCTTTGGAACAAGTCTGAACGTATTGCAAAATTGGCTGTTGCTTTAGCGCCTATTACGGGTGCAAATGCTCAAGACGCTGAAAAAGCAGCGCTTCTTGCAAAATGTGACTTAACCTCTGAACTTGTGGGTGAGTTCCCTGAACTTCAAGGGATCGCAGGGACTTACTACGCACGTCTTGAAGGCGAAAATGATGAAGTTGCTGAGTCTTTAGGCGAGCAGTATTTACCTAAATTCGCGGGTGACGTTTTACCGAAAACCAAAACAGGTACAACCATTGCCCTTGCGGATCGTTTAGATACTTTGACGGGTATTTTTGGTATTGGTCAAGCGCCTACAGGCTCTAAAGACCCGTTTGCACTGCGTCGTTCTGCAATTGGTATTTTGCGTCTTGTGACTGAAAATGAACTTGATGTGTCGATTGAAAACCTGATCAAACTTGCTTTAGCTGCTTATGGCGATGTATTGAAAGATCACGACAAGACTTTAAATGATGCAGTTGCATTCCTTGAAGGCCGTTACCGTGCGAAATACGAAGACCAAGGCGTAGCTGTTGATGTGATTCAAGCTGTTCAAGCCTTGTCACCAAAATCTCCACTTGATTTTGACAAGCGTGTAAATGCGGTCAATCACTTCCGCGCGCTTCCTGAAGCTGCTGCACTTGCTGCTGCCAACAAACGTGTTGCCAACATTCTTGCCAAAGAAGCTGCACCTGAAGGTGCTGTGGTTGAAGCAAACCTGGTTGAAGATGCTGAAAAAGCATTGTTCGCTGAACTTGCGAAAATCACGCCTGTGGTTGAGCCGTTATTCGCTGCCAAAGACTACACTGCTGCGTTATCTGCACTTGCTGCACTTCGTGCGCCAGTCGATGCTTTCTTTGACGGTGTAATGGTGATGGCTGATGATGCTGACTTGAAAGCAAACCGTTTACGTATGCTTGCTCAGCTGCGTGATTTGTTTACGAAAGTCGCTGATATTTCAGTGTTACAGCACTAAGTTCCGATTTAATAAAAAACCCGCTTTAAAGCGGGTTTTTTATTTCATACTTTTCATCAATTTCAGCCATTAAGCTTTTGAAATAGTCATTTTTTTCATTAAGATAAAAATTATATATTCGTCCAGCTCGTTCATCATTGCTCCGCATTGCTTTTCTCATTAACTCGATTGCAACTAGATAATCTTCAATTTCATTAAACCAATATTCACCATGTAATAATCGATTTTCTAAAGATTGTTTTAACGCTAAATATTCTCTCTGGATATTATCTAAAGCTGTATAAGCAAATAGTTTATTCTGCTCATCATAAATACTATGAATTTTTTCAAACCAATAAGAAATTGGCAACAAGCCAACTAATTTTTCATTTTCAAATTTCTTTTTAACTTCATTTTCCATAATAATTATTTCTTTATTCAGTCTTCTCAAGAGAACAATTGCTTCATCTAATTGCTTCTTGAGTAACTCATAAATAGAAATTTCTTCATAAACTGTATCTTCTTTCTTTTTAGAATATCTCAACAAGTCAAAACCAGATTTATTAATTGTGATACGAGAAATAAAATTATTAAATTCATCCTTATCTTTTTCGCTTCTTCCTCCTTCATTATTTAGGATTGTGTGCCCAATCGAAGCATTCCGAACCTTACGGATCTTTTTCAACTCACTATTTGCTTCCCATTGAACTTTGAATACTTCATATAGATGCTTCAAGCTATCTTGTTGAAGAATGAAACATTGTAAAATTCCATAGCAATGAATGTATTTAAGCCCTGTTTCTTTAGGAAACTCCGTTTGCAGATAATCCTTAAAGGCTAAGGATGTGTCTCCTAACACATCTAAAGCACTGCATAGCATCCACCATCTGTGCTTATCATTTAATAATTGGTAATGAAGAACTCCACAATTAATATAATTACGCAGCTGATTTTCTAAATTTTCTATTTGATCTAAAGAGTCTAGTAGATGATCCATACTTATATCTATACGGGTAGAGTATTCTTTAAAATTAGTTTTCAAATCATAGGCAATTTCATCTGAATTGCCTATACTCAACCTAACAACACTCAACAAGAAAGAATCATATGAAATTTAAAGCTCTTATTTTGACGGGTCTTGCGAGTATCGCAGTTACAGCTTGTACATCTGCACCAAAAATCCCGCAGCTTGAAGTTGGCGTCTTACAGGAAGTACAAAACCTCGAAGTATCTCCAGAAACCACCAACAACAAGGCAAAACTGACCAAGTTCCTCGACAAATGCGTGATTGAATTTACCGGCGATCTTGGCAATAACCGTGTCGTTGAACAATGGTCATTTAAAGGCCTTACCCTGATGGATGCAGGTTCAGCAACTTTCCAGCGCGACGGCACCAGCACTGCACAAAAGTTTGATCTACATGCCAAAAATGTACAAAAAAACTTTATTTCACTCCGCCATCACTTTGCCAAAGATGCATTAACTCAATGTGACTAAGCATCCTGCCCTGTTTTTATTCAGAAAATGGGGCAATTCTTTATCTAAAATAAATAAAAACCGGTTTCATATCTCACCGCGCCGTCTTTCATTACAAAAAAGCTAAATTGTACTTCTTGGAAGTGCTCACGAATCCATCAGATCTTCATTGTTTTCGTGAAATTATCCGCTACACTCAAAATCAAACAAAAGATCGCTATTTGACTACTTCGAGGTCGATCACATTATGATGATGAAAAAAGCTATTATTCTCGGCACTGCATTTTTAATCTGCATTCCGGTATTGACACAAGCTGCAACCGAATCAGAAGCACAAACCAGCAAACCTATTGTGCCATATGGCACCAATCCAAATCTTTTGCATGTCTTTGCCTATAAAGCTCAGGAAGGCGTCATCAATACCGCAGAAAAAGTCGGTGAAGTGACTGAAAAAGGCATTGCCAAAGTCAAACCAGGTGTAGATCGTGCTTGGGGAAATACCAAGGCAGCGGCTTCAGAAACCGCACAAAAAGTCGATCAGGGAGCTACGCAAGCAGCCCAACAAACCAATCAGAAAATCCAGCAAACCAAAGAAGTGTGGCGCGCCAACCCTCAACAAGCAGCACCGATTGTGCAACAGCCTTTGAGTGAATCCTCTGCGCCTCAGCAAACCACAACACCACAGATGCAACCTCAATCCGGTTCCGGCACTGCCACCAGCTATGCAGTGACTGATTTATAAGAAAAGCCCGTCATGGGCTTTTTATTTATCTTTCAGCAAAAAATACTCACTTCAAGAGAAGGGTTAAAAATCAATTCACCTGCCGTATCGGCTGGCCATTTTTAAAAGCTTCAATATTTTCGACCATCTGATTCACAATGCGCTGCCGTGCATCAACACTGCCCCAGGCATTATGCGGCGTCACAATCAGGTTTGGAATTGTAGCATCAAGCAGGACATTGCCTTCTTTCGGTGGCTCAACCGTTAAAACATCGGTCGCTGCACCGGCAATCTGACCCTCACGCAGCGCCTGCGCCAAGGCTGCTTCATCGACAATTCCGCCACGCGCACAGTTAATTAAAAATGCGCTTGGCTTCATGGCTTCGAGTTCAGCATGACTGATCAAATGCCGGGTGTCTTCAGTGAGTGGACAATGCAGACTGAGAAAATCAACTTGAGCAAGCAACTCGGCAAATGCTACACGGGATGCATCTGCTGGACGGTTTGGCAGCGCCGCAATCAGAACTTTCATGCCAAAAGCTTCAGCCAGTTTCGCCACCGCATGGCCCAGTTCACCATAACCGACAATGCCCAGTGTTTTTCCGGCCAGCTCGACAATTGGCGCATCCAGCAAACAGAATTGTGAAGATTTTTGCCACTGGCCTTGTTGTAGCGCATGTTGATAAGACAGAAATGAAGTGGCCAGATTGAGCATTAACATTAAAGTATGTTGTGCAACCGCAGACGTTCCATAGGCCTGACAGTTACAGACCACAATGCCACGTGCTTTGGCTGCTGCCAGATCGACATTATTGCTGCCGGTCGCAGAAATCAGGATCAGTTTCAGTTCAGGACATTGCTGAATGGTCGCAGCATCAATCAGTACTTTATTGCTAATAATGACCTCAACCTCGGCCACACGGGAAGCAATCTCGGCCGCCGAAGTCGTTGGATACAACACAAGCGGATCAAAGGCTGCATGCAGTGCCTGAAAGTCCAAATCCTGTTGGTCTAGAGAAGCATAGTCTAAATAAACGGCTTTCATGGCTGTTCCCTCAATCCTGTTGAACCATTGATCTTTATCATTTAAAACAAGTCATTGAGGCTTTTCAAGCAGTTTCCGCTCTGCCAATCTTAATCTAGCGGTTTATCGAGATGATTGCGCAATGAACGCCGGATTTTATAGATCACATACACCGCCAGAATGATCATGAAAATAATCGATGCACTCATCATAATCACGGCTGGATGTACACTTTCTGCATGTGCCAGATTGGGCAGCGCTAAACCGACCATGAAACAGACTTGTATCATCTGGGCAGATTGCATCATATAGAGACCCCCTGGTTCGTTTCAACTATCGGGAGCAGTACGGGTGGATATTATTTGTACCGCCTATCTCTATATTATGCCTAGCCAATCACATGTCAAGTAATTGTTTTTTATTAAAAAATAAAGCTAGTTTATCTCATTGTGCGTCACAAACTGCGTATTTTTGTCACTTTCATCGATAAAGGCCGCAGCGCCATACTCATTGGTACTTAAATTCAAGTGCTTATAGCTGAACACATAATAATCGCTATAACGTTTCATGAGAATCGGGTGCATGCCCAGACTGAGTTCATCCTGCTCCTTGATCAGTTTCATGACATGCCGGTCATTCATCACCACCAGATAACGCTCATCATTCAAGCTGATGCTCAATAGGCCATTGCCTTTGGCATAAATCGGAATCAGGAATTTATGGTTCAGGGCAATCGCGCCTTCTGCATAACTTTCGATTTTATGACTGATGACATTAAATACCAGACCATGTCCATATTGATCCAGAAGCAACTGACGATTTTCCTGCGGCAAATTCACATGAATGCCAAGCTTGAGCAGGTCATGCTGATCGACCTGTTTATTTCGCAATAATTCTCTTAAGATCACCTGTTTCTGGCTGGCATCAAAAAACTGATTATCCAGTTGCAGATCATTATTTTTCAGGATACGCCCCAAGGCCATACGATGGCGTGGCAAGACATTTTCAATGACTTTGCGATAATAGAACTTGCTGTTTTTCTTGACCCGACGCATTTTCTGGTAAAAATAACTCGGTTCGTAATCATGTACCAAAAAGTCATACAGCAATTCGGAACTGGCCAGAACGGCAATGGCATCATGTCCGGTAAATGGCAAATGCAGCACATGATGCTGCGGAATCAGGGCCTGTAATTTCAGATAATGCGCACGGTCTTCGGCACAATACGGATCATAGACAATAATATATTCGCACGTGCTATCGATATCTTCGGCTTCAACCCGCATTCCTGCATTCAGCTCTGGTTGATAGAACATATTATAGCGGGCATCGTGTACATCATCCGGATTGATCGAATATTGCGGCACCATCGCCACCACGCGCTGCACGCCTAAGGCGCGGGAATACTTGATCGCGGCATAGCCACCCATCGAGCCACCATAGGCAACCCGCTGCTGAAACGGCGCAATCAGTTCAGCCACTGCCTTTAACATGTTCCACATGGAACCTTGCGGGAACCAGGACTTGTGCTTGGGCATAATACCCAGAACATTGAACTCGAATTTCTGTAGCGACTTTTCTGCATTGATGTTGAGGCCCTTGGCACGGGTAATCAAATCGCCAAATGAAAAAATCAATTCTGAAGATGACCCCGGCATAAAAATCGCGCGTATATGCTCATCTTCAAAAACAATCTGCTTGTCCATAACTTTCCCGTGCTGGTAAATCGAACCCTTCCACAACAATTCAATCAATGAATGCTGTCAAAAAAGTGAATATGCTATTTTATATCGATCAAAAAGATTAAAAAGCGCAAAATATGACACAATCATTACATCCGGCAGCAAAACGGGGTTTTAGTGCATCTGCCGAGCTGTATCAGCAAGTGCGTCCCGATTATCCGGCAGAGATCAGTCAGTGGCTGGCCGATACTTTGACTTTGCCTGTCGATGCGCGTCTTTTGGATTTGGGCAGTGGGACCGGCAAGTTTATTCCTTATTTACGCCCGCTCAGTAAAAACATCATCGCTGTCGATCCGGTTGCGGAAATGCTGGCACAATTAAAACTGGCCCATCCGGACATTGAGGCTGTTGAAGGCCTGAGCCATCAACTCCCCTTGCCTGATCATAGCCTGAATGCGGTATTTTGTGCACAGTCATTTCACTGGTTTGCGAATGCAGAGACCTTACAGGAACTCAACCGAGTCCTAAAACCCGATGCTTATCTGGTTCTGGTCTGGAATCAGCGGGATACCCGGGTAGCCTGGGTTCAGGCACTGGCAGAGTGTATCGCCCCATTAGAAGGTGATACCCCGCGTTATCATAGCGGAGCGTGGCGCAAGGTGTTTGAACAACAAACCCTGTTTCAGCCGTATGCAGAAACCAGCATGACCCGGCAACACCATGGCAGTGTGGAGCAGGTGGTATCAAAACGGCTACTCTCGACCAGCTTTATTGCAGCCATGCCGGCATCCCGGCAAGCACAGCTCAAACAACAGTTTGAACAGATTATCTGGGACTATACAGCCAAAGGTATAGAGGAAATGATTTATTTTCCTTATATTACCCATATATACGTATTTAAAAAAACTAATTAAAAACAGGAGTCAATCATGCATAAAATATCAGGAATGACACGCACTGCCCTGTTTGCAGCAGTCATGCTGCTCATGGCATGTGACCAGAAAACATCGGAAAGTACCGAACCGGCTGCAGACAGTACGGCTTCAGATCAGGTGATGCAGGAACTGAAAACCGAGCCGCTGAAAGACTTTCCCAAAACCACTGATGATCCACATGATATTGCAGTACTGACCGATTATGAGCAACGTTTTCAGGAAATGAGTGCGGAGCTGGAAAAAGAATTAAACAGCATGCGTGATGAAGATAGCTTGAGTCCGGAGTTTATTCAGCAACGCCAGCGCGATCATGTACAGTCAGCCCTGAATATGCTGAAGGATTTAGAACTGAAAACCGAACAGGGCCGTTATATTCAGGGCATGATGTATCAATATTGGCAACATCAGGACAAATTGGTAAATAGTCCTGAGACTCAAACCAAAACAGTGAATGAGGCCAGTGAAAGTGTCAAAGGTTTAGGGAAATATCTGCATGCGCAAGAGCAACTAGAACGCTGGCGTTCGCAATATCCGGATCTGAATGCCAACACAGCACCTGCCCGCCCAGCCAGTTAATTCCATGGAGCTCATTGCTTGCACCCAGCTTGACTAAAATACACAGCGAATATCTAAGCTCAATGGGTGCATACAGGCACCTTGAATAAGCATGATACTGTCCAGGCTTGGTCTGCATTTCAGAATAAGGGCTTTTTCTCCCTCAGCATAAAATGACTTAGCTGGCCTTTAGGAACTGATGCACCCCTTGACCTGCCGCCCGGCCTGTAGCAAAACAGGCTGTCAGCAGATAACCTCCAGTCGGTGCATCCCAGTCCAGCATTTCCCCACAAAGAAATACATACGGATTGGATTTAAGTTGGAGCTGTTCCGACAGCACTTCACGCTTGACCCCACCTGCACAGCTAATCGCTTCTTCAATCGGACGAAAGCCTGTAAGTGGAATGGTCAAATGTTTTATCTGCTTGGCTAATTCAGCAGCATCTTGCCACCAAGTCTTGGCCACCAGTTCACGCACCAAAGCCGCTTTGGCACCATCCAATCCGGCTTTACGCCAAACATTGCTTAAAGACTGCTTCTTAGTCGGCTGTAATTTTTTCGCCAATTGCCCCACACTTTGGTCAGGAAATAAATCCAGACTCAGTTGCATTTGCTGACCTTGTTTTAGCTGTTCGCGTAAACCTCTTCCCTGCTTATAAATCAAACCACTTTCAAGCCCATAATGACTGATCACAATGTCACCCGTGGTTTTTTCACCTTGCCCGACCCAGGCTTCTACACGTTTTAAAGGCTGACCAAAGACTGGCTGCATGAACTTGGACCATGGATATTCCACCCCGGCATTACTGGCCTGAAAAGCCTCAATCTCATCGGGTTTTAACCAGGCTTGCCATGCGCCGTCACTGCCCAGTTCTGACCAGGATATTGCGCCACAGGCCAAAATAATTGCATCAAATTTTTCAGTGCGAAGTTCATTATTTTTTAGATCGTGCAGCTCAAGCTGTTGCTGATGCAGGCGGCTGACTTTATGCCGGTAATGAAACTGGATGCCATGACTGGCCAAGCGCTTGAGCCAGGCACGCAGCAAGGGAGCAGCTTTCATCTCTGTGGGAAATACCCGACCGGATGAACCAATATAAGGCTCAATGCCTAGTTCCTGCATCCAGTTTTGAATCCAGACAGCATCCCACTGTTTGACCCATGGCGACAACCAGTCCACCTGATCATAACGCTGCACAAATTGCTCAACCGGTTCCGCATGAGAGATATTCAGGCCGGTTTTGCCTGCCATCAAAAATTTACGTGCAGCAGACGGTTTTTGCTCATAGACGTGCAGCTCATAATCAAACTGACTAAGGACTTCTGCGGCCATTAACCCGGCAGGGCCAGCGCCAACAATGGCAATACGTTTGCTCATCTGATTATTCCGCGATGCTAGCATTCTGCCCTTGCAAAGGCTGGAAATCATCAAACCGTGTCACATAAGCTTCAGGTTTAGTAATAATAAGTTGCTGACACAATTCCCCACGTTCCAGATATTTAATTTCAAAATGAGTGCGTGCTGAATCCTGGGCAATGACTTCTTTAATAAAAGGTAATTTCCACAGTTGTTCCGCCTGCTGTTCTGCTTCTTCGATATAAGCAGGAATATTACTGGCCAGTGTAATGGTTCCACCCGTCTTTAAACGGGAAAGTAAAAACTCAAAAAATGGCATATTGACCCAGCGCTGCGCCGGATTATGCGGTTCCGGATTTGGATACAAAATAAAGAATTGTTCTACCTGCTCTGGATACAATGCATGCACGATCCACGGCAAAGCATCGGCATGAACGGTCTGTAAATTGGCCTGACCTTCAATCCCGTGCTGTTTTTGCATGGCCAGGAATTTTTCGCGGGTACGTTCAATCGCAATCAGTTGAGTATCGGGGTGGGTCTTGGTAAATAACAAAGCATGTTTGCCTTTACCCGCCCCGACTTCGATGCAGACCGCTTCAGGACTGATGCTTTGAAAATCACGGGGTGCATGCATACGCTGTGCTTGAAATTGACGAATCGGCATAATCAGATCAAACTAATAAAAACCGCATAAGTCTACCAAGTGCGGCTATATTTGCCTAATCGAAGCTTTATTTTTTCTTTGGAGTTGCCTTATGCCCACTACTTTAAACTGTCCGCGCTGTGGCAAACTGACCACCTGGGAAGAAAATGATTTCCGTCCTTTCTGCTCAGAACGCTGCAAGATGATTGATTTAGGGGCATGGGCCAATGAAGAATATAGCTTGCCCACTCAAGATGCACCACAGGCGGACACTTCTGAGGATTAGAATATCTTCAGGTTAAATATTGCTTCTTCTAAAACTGGAATTATGTAAAAAGTTAGCTAAAAATTCACATGAAGTCCATAAAATTACCAAGAAAAGGCAACATGAAGTAACACCATTGTGCATGCCTGAGTATTATTGTTCTACTCTAAATTTTCACATTATTTTTAGAGCAATAATATGGGTTATATTATTTTAAAAGTCATATTAGTTGGAGTGGGTCTGCTGGCTCTTCTGTCTCTAGGGGTCGGTATTTTCCAACAAGATAGCTTATTTATCGTATTGAGTGTGCTTCTTGCCTTTATGGCCTGGCTGATTCACATGCAAACCCGTCAATTTGGCAGTGATCCATTTTCAAAATAAAAGACCAGGACTGCCTGGCCTTTTATTTCCTTGCATATTTAACCAGCTTTACCTGCAACAAAGGGATTATGCTGCTTTTCAAAACCAATCGTGCTAATTGGCCCATGTCCTGAAATGAATTGGGTTTCATCCGGCAGGCTGAAACATTCACGCTGAATCGAATCCAAGAGCTGCTGATGATCGCCACGCGGGAAATCCGTACGGCCAATCGAGCCTTTAAACAGCACATCGCCCGTCCATAACAGGGCATGATTGCTATTATAAAACATCACATGGCCCGGGGTATGCCCTGGCGCGAAACGCACCTCAAATTCTTCATTACCGAGCTTCAGTATTTCCCCCCCTTCCAGCCATTGTGTCACTTCAACTTTTTCTGGAATAGGAAAACCATAACGCGCTGAAACCTCCTGAATCATGTCCAGCCAGAAAGCATCTTCCTTATGTGGACCAATAACCGGTACATTCCAGGCCTGTTTCAAGGCCCCTACCGCACCGGCATGATCCAGATGGCCATGCGTCAACCATAAAGCTTTCACGGTTAAGCCCAAAGCCTCAACCTCTGCTTTGAGTTTCTCAGCTTCGCCGCCCGCATCAATCAAAATGGCTTCTTTGGTGTCCGCATCCCAAACGATCGAACAGTTTTGCTGAAATGCAGTAACCGGAACAATTTTGACTTGTAACATAGGGCAAAACACCTTAGTGAAAAATTAATGAGCAAGCGTTTGTGTCAATGCATCCAGATTAGCCTGTAGCAGACTGTTGAGCAATTGCAAATGGTCATCGCGGCTATTTAAAGCCGGTATATAACTGTAACTGCCGCCCCCCAGGGATTTAAAAGTCTCGGCATTTTCTATGGCAAGTTCCTCAAGCGTTTCCAGACAGTCAGCCGAGAATGCCGGGCTCATCACCTGCACGGATTTCACCCCCTGTTTGGCCCAGTCTTCCAGCAAAACATCGGTATAGGGCTTAATCCATTCCTGTTTGCCAAAGCGTGACTGAAAGCTAATCGCATATTGCTCTGCACTCAGCCCTAACGCCTGTGCAACCAGTTGTCCGGTAATACGACAACGATCGGCATAAGGATCGCCTTTGTCGGCATAAGGCTGCGGAATACCATGAAAAGACATTAACAGTTTTTCCGGCTGACCATGCACTGCCTGATAGTCACGCACGCTTTGCGCCAGAGCCTGAATAAATAAAGGATGTTGATAATAATCCCGAATGATGCTCAAACCAGGCAAATTGCGTTGCTTCACCACCCATTTTGCCAGGGCATCATAGAGAGGTGCAGTCGAAGTAGCAGAATATTGGGGAAATAGTGGAAATAAGATCACATGGTCCTGCGGCTGTTCAGACACTCTGGCCAAAACCTGCTGAATATTCGGATTGCCATAAGTCATTGCTGGCACCACATTCAACTCAAACTGCGGATAGAGCTGGGTCAAATGGGTTTTGACTGTATTGACCTGCTGCAACAGGATTTCACGCATCGGTGAATCCTCTCCCCAGACCTGTGCATAGGCCTGTGAAACCCGCTTAGGCCGAAATGGCAAAATGAATAAACGCAGGATTATTTGCCAAATGGGTTTCGGAATTTCAATCACCCGCTGATCAGACAAAAACTGCTTCAGGAAACGGCGTACTGCTGGAATCGTGGGCGCATCTGGCGTACCCAAGTTGGCCAATATAATCGTCACTTTAGCTTTAGCAGGAGAAGACATTCAGTTTATCCGTCATGGTATCAACCCCTGTACTTTAACAGTTTTTGATTGATTCTCTATATGGATTAATACACTGACTTAGATTGAAAAGTACGATCTAAATCCAGCAAACTGCTGTCCAGTAATTTTTGAGCTTTCGGCGTAATCTGCCAGAGCATGCGCTGGCGGTCATCCCGACCTGATGGCACAATCCAGTCATTCTGGCGCATCTGAATTTTCAGACTATGCAAGGCACGAATATTCATCTGGGCACGAGCCACGGCATGTGCACGTGGCATTTCTGCCCGTGCATCTTCCAGACCGTTTTCATTTAAATATTCATTCATCCGCTTGGAGAAAAACTCTTCCGGTGTCGGATTGACAAAGGTAGAACCCAGCAGGGCCAATAATTGCGCCCAAGTGAGTTTTTTCTGAACTTTAATTTCCTTAAAGTTTCCATCCTGATAAGCCTGCATCCGGTATTCAAAAGAAAAAACTTCATGCATGGATACTTTAGGCAGGCTCAGGAACGGATCTATTTTCGCCGTTCCACCATCACGCTCCAGTTGGCTCACTTTAGCCTTGAGCTGATCAATCTCGTCATGCAACGCCTGGGTATTTTGCGGACGCACCCATCCGGTCACCGGATAACGCTCCAGCATTTGCGGCATATTAAAACGTACTGCCATTTCCAGATCGCGCAAGCTGCGATAAGTAAAGACCTGGTCTACTTCCTGCTGCAATAATTGACGGAATTCCTTAAACTTTTCCCGTAATTCCGGCTTGGTATCATGTAATGAGCTTTCACGTGATGCCGGATCGTCATGCATAAACACAATAATCGGTTTTTGCTTGGTCACTGCATAGATGTATTCGAGGTGCATATAACCGACACCCGAGACAGACTGTTCCCCATACTGACTGCCTAGCAAAATCACTACATAGTCACAATCATCAATCTGGCGGCGTGAAAAAGCAGTATTCAGCGGCGTACGCTGTTCCAGTCCCCAAGAGAAGAACCCCATACCCACTAATGTTTGAGACAAAATGATACGTTCCGGCTGCATTTCTGCCCCAGAGGTTGAGATGAACACTTGGTATCGTTTATCCAGCATGGGCTATCCTCTTCTCCTGTACATTTGCATAAAAAATGCATGAATTCATGCATTTTGACACAATATGACCACCCCAAAATGAAAAAATATCGTTCTTTTAAAATTATAAAAATGAGTTTTAAACTGCACTCATATTACTGATCTGCCATTTTAAACCGGCAGGAATCAGGTGCTGCAAAACCGGCCGGAGCTGTTCAGCATTCTGCCCACTCACCACCAATTCAATTTTCATGCTTTCTTTACACTCATGCTCAAATAATAACTCATTTTTAATTAAAATTCGGGCCGTTTGTCTCGCAACTGCGAATCCTGAGTCAATTAATGTCAGCTTTTGACCAAAAATATACTGAATTGACGCTTTTAGGAAGGGGTAATGCGTACATCCCAGCACTAAATAATCAGCGCCTTGATCCACAACCGGTTGTAAAATCTCTATTAATGTCTGTAAACAGGCTTCACTCATCTGCTCTCCAGCCTCAACAAAAGGTACCAGTTCCAGACTGGTCACAGGCAGGACTTTAACCTGAGCCGGTTCGGCAAAACGGGAGATCACATCTTTAATCAGCTGCCCGCGAAAAGTGGCCGGTGTTGCCAAGACCGCAACTGTTTTCGACCGGGTATTCAAGACTGCAGGTTTAAGTGCTGGCACCAAACCGATAATTGGAAAGTTCTCGCCATAATAGTCACGCAAATAATCCAGACTAAAGGCAGAAGCCGTATTACAAGCCACGACTGCCACTTTACAGCCCTGACGATACAGCCATTCAATCGCCTGAGCAGTCAGGCTACGGATTTCCTGATCATCTCTCGGGCCATAAGGCACATGTGCAGTATCGGCATAATAGACAAAGCGTTCATTCGGCAGATGGCGGGCAATTTCCAGAGCCACCGATAAGCCGCCTACGCCCGAGTCAAAAATACCAATCGGCGCATCTGCTGTTGCGTTGGGCATCGGGTCTAATAGCGGGGAAATGGGTTGAATGGCGCTCATAACGGTCTGAATTGCGGTGTCAAAAACTCTAGCGACCAAGCTTAAACCTCAGGTGCTCAAATGCAAGTCTAAATCGCCACTTTTCAAACTTAAAACGGCTTCACCTGCCGGATTTTCATCAAGCTCTCCCATCTCGACCAGATGCAAAAATGCGGCACGCTGGATCAGGGCATTGATTCCAAAACGTACATGCACATAAGGTCGCAACTCATCTTTATATTCACGCATAAAGATCGGATGTTCAGCATCCACAATAATCAGGTCTTGGGTTGTGGTGCCCAGTTGTAAATAACTCAGTCCATTAATCTCGACCTGATCGACCTGATTGACCAATAAAGGTTCATCTTCCACTTCAATTTCAATCATTTCTACCGGTGTTTTTAGGTAGAATTTTCCCTGCTCTTTCCAAAGGACGGTTGCAAACAGGTCAATCATGGCTTGGCGTTTGATCAATTGACCTTCGTGCCACCATTCTCCATTGGCCAAAACCTTCAGATCCATTGTGCCACAATGCTTTGGCTGCCATTGCTCCAAAGGGGGAATTGACCTTTTGTGACCGCCCTGTGCATCTTTTAAGTATTGCGCGATATCCATTAAATTTTTATCATCAGGAGAAGTTACTTTTTTCGTCAGATGTTTGCTGGGTACTGGCTTATCCATAAAAGAAGACCTTAATGACGGAAAAATAATATGTTTCAGCCAATTGGCTAAAACTCGGTTTAAAACTATACTAGCCCAGATTATCAAAGACACCAGTATTTTTGTGTCTAGGAACCAAGAACACTTATGGCAGCACCCAATCATCCGATTATGGTTGCCACCGAATAGTAATATGAGGAGTCCTACATGGAACACATCGAACGTGAATCGATGGAGTTTGACGTCGTCATCGTCGGCGCAGGCCCTGCGGGTCTATCTGCTGCGATCAAAATCCGTCAACTTGCAATTGAAAACAACTTAAATGATTTGTCCGTTTGTGTCGTAGAAAAAGGCTCCGAAGTTGGCGCACATATTCTGTCTGGTGCTGTGCTAGAACCGCGTGCCATCAATGAATTGTTCCCGGACTGGAAAGAACAAGGTGCGCCGCTCAATGTGCCGGTGACTGAAGATAAAACCTTCTTCCTGCTTTCAGATGAAAAATCACAAGAAGCACCACACTGGATGGTGCCAAAAACCATGCACAATGATGGCAACTACGTCATCTCGCTCGGCAATGTGGTGCGCTGGTTAGGCCAAAAAGCAGAAGAACTGGAAGTTTCAATCTTCCCGGGCTTTGCCGCCTCAGACATTCTGTATCATGCAGATGGTACGGTAAAAGGCATCCAGACCGGTGACATGGGCATTGGTAAAGATGGCGAACCGACGCATAACTTTACTCCGGGTTATGAACTGCATGCCAAATATACGATTTTTGCTGAAGGCTGTCGTGGTCACCTCGGTAAACGTCTGATTGAACAGTTCAATCTGGCCAAAGATGCAGATCCACAGCATTACGGGATCGGCATTAAAGAACTCTGGGAGATTGATCCTGCCAAGCACAAACCAGGTCTGGTGATGCACGGCGCCGGCTGGCCATTGAATGAAACCGGTTCTTCAGGCGGCTGGTGGCTGTATCACGCTGAAAACAATCAGGTGACTTTGGGCATGATCGTGGATCTGTCCTACACCAACCCGCATATGTATCCATTCATGGAAATGCAGCGCTGGAAAACCCATCCTTTAATCAAGCAGTATTTAGAAGGCGGCAAGCGTATTTCTTATGGCGCCCGTGCCGTGACCAAAGGTGGCTTTAACTCGTTACCGAAGTTCACTTTCCCGGGTGGCTCACTCATTGGTGATGATGCCGGCTTCCTGAACTTTGCCAAAATCAAAGGCTCACATACCGCAATGAAATCCGGCATGCTCTGCGGTGAAGCGGTATTTGAAGCGATTGCGGCTGGTGTGGAAAAAGGCGGTGATCTGGCGATTGCACGTGTGGTTGAGGGTGACGATTTCTTTGTTAAGGAACTCACCGCTTATACCGACAAGTTCAACAACAGCTGGCTCAAAGAAGAGTTATACAATTCACGTAACTTTGGCCCGGCGATGCACAAGTTCGGTCAATGGATGGGTGGTGCATTTAACTTTATCGACCAGAACGTGTTCAAAGTACCATTTACCCTGCATGATCTGGTGCAAGACCATGCTGCACTGAAAACCCAAGCCGCTGAAAGCTTCAAGCCAAACTATCCAAAACCGGATGGCAAGCTGACTTTTGACCGTTTATCTTCTGTATTTGTATCGAATACCGTGCATGAAGAAAACCAGCCTGCGCATTTAAAGCTGACCGATGCCTCTATTCCGGTTGAAGTAAACCTGCCTAAATGGGATGAACCGGCGCAGCGTTACTGCCCGGCGGGTGTCTATGAAATCATGGAAAATAATGACGGTTCAAAACGTTTCCAGATCAATGCAGCCAACTGTGTACACTGCAAGACCTGTGACATTAAAGATCCGTCTCAGAACATCACCTGGGTAACACCGGAAGGTGGCGGTGGTCCTAATTACCCTAACATGTAATTCGGATAGTCCTTGCGCGAGCTCATACCCTAACATGTAATGTTAGGGTAATCTTGCGAATGAGGAATATATTCCGCAAGTTCTCATATCCGAATATTTAAGCTCTCATGAGAACAAAATAAACCCGCTCGAAAGCGGGTTTATTTTCTGGAGAATGGCGATAATATTATTTTTAAGATCGAATAGGAACTCTTATCAGATCATAAATTTCAAAAAAAATTCGGCCAATTTAGCCGCCCTTTTTCACCAGATAATGAAATTCTTTATTGCCGTTTTCATCCAGACACTCTTCCTGCAACAGCAATTCATGTCCCAAGTGCATGCAAAATTTTGGAATATCCCAAGAGGTTGAATTATCGGTAGCAAACACCTCAACCACATCACCGGCTTTAGATTTACGAATGGCCTGATGCAACATCATGACTGGCTCAGGACAACGTAAACCTCGGGTATTTAATTGCAGGCTTGGGATAATTTCAGTTGGGGACATCGATAGACTCAAGAGTGGAAGACTGAAAATATTTTAGCATAATCCCGCTCGGGCATTGCGGCTTTGCCAAAGTACACACGACTAAACGCAGCCCTGACTGATACGATCATGCCTGCACATCATATTTACAATAGACAAGCGTATTTTCTGCGGTATGATAAAACCACGTTTTTTTAGATATTAAGAGTCTTCAGGAAAAATCATGCACGAGGAATCAGGCCCGTCGTGGGGTATGCGCGGCTTACGTAAATGGCTGGGAACTGCACCCGAAACTCGCGACGAACTGCTAAAATTAGTACAAGATTCACGTCGATTTTTAGAACCCGATACTGTTGCCATGCTTGAAGGTGTACTTGACCTTCCGGCAACCAAAATTCGCGAAGTCATGACGCCTCGCACGTCGATGATCAGCTTACAGGAAGATGACCAACTGCTGGATATCCTGCATGTGTTGGTCGAATCTGCGCATTCGCGTTTTCCGGTCTTTTCCTCCGATCAAACCGATAATGTGGTCGGCATTCTATTGGCCAAGGATTTATTGCCTTTTCTGACCGAACCAACCTCCAAAGTCGATATTCGCGCACTGATGCGTCAACCCTTATTTGTGCCAGAGAGCGCCCGTTCCGATCAGGTGCTGCGGATGCTGAAAAACACCCAGACCCATATTGCCGTGGTGATTGATGAATACGGCACCACCTCGGGTCTGGTCACGCTGGAAGATATTCTGGAAGAAATTGTTGGTGAAATTGAAGATGAACATGACAATGCCGATGAAGAGGCACAGTTCATTGTTCCGGATAACGATCCAAACACCGCCAATACCTGGATAGTACAAGCTCTGACCCCGATTGAGCATTTCAATAATATGCTGGATGCGAATTTTTCTGACGATGAAGTGGAAACCATGGGCGGCTTGTTATTACAGGAAATTGGTCTGGTGAACGATCTTGAAGGTCAGACCATTGAACTGGAAAACTGGCAATTTACCATTCTTGAAGCAGATTCACGCTCTATTCACCTAATTCGAGCCGTGCGCCAATGAGAGCGTATTTCGACAAGCTGTTGAGTTCTGATCAACAGCAAAAACCGTTGCCGCTGATCTATCCTGTTTTAATTGCCTTATTTGCAGGTGCTATCTTCAGTTTGGCATTGGCTCCCTATCATTACTGGTGGCTGGCCATCCTGTCTCCGGCACTGCTCTATGCCTGCCTGCGTGGACGTAGTGCCAAACAGGCCTTTGGAATTGGCTGGGCCTATGGAATTGGCCTATGGTTTGTGGGCGCATTCTGGCTGTATACCTCCATTCATGTCTATGGCGATACCAGTGCATTTCTCAGTGTTGTAATGATCTTGATCATGGCACTGGTGATGGGCCTGTTTAGCGCCGTTCAAACCTTTGTCTATCGCCGCTTTTTCCCGGAAACCCCTTTGACCTTTGCCCCGCTTTGGGTTCTGTTTGAATGGTCTAAAACCTGGGTCTTTACCGGTTTCCCGTGGTTGTTTGCCGGCTATGCCTTTACCGAACGCTACCTAGATGCCTATGCACCTCTGTTTGGGGTGTTTGGGGTATCTTTTGTCGTGATTATTCTGGCCTGTACACTGGTCGAAATTCTGAACCGACGTCTGTTCTGGGCGGTTCCTGCTGCAATTTTACTATTCGGTGCCTGGGGCGCGGCTCAATTGAGTTTTGTGCAACCAAAGAATGAAAAGCCGCTTACGGTTTCTCTGATTCAGGGCAATATTCCGCAAGATCTGAAATGGCTGACTGAATATCAGGTAAAAACTTTATTGATTTATGCCAATCTGAGCAAGACCGAATGGGGCCGTGACCTGATTGTCTGGCCAGAGTCCTCAATTCCGATGTTCCAGACCGATATTGAAGCTTTTCTCGAAGCGATGAAAGTACAGGCTGAAAAATCGGGTACGGCTTGGGTGACCGGCATTCCGTATTGGGACTTACCAGAATCACAGGCTGCGGGTTATCCGAAATATTACAACAGCATTATGGCCACGGGTGATGAGTCGGAGGGTTTGTATAAAAAGCAGCGCCTGGTGCCCTTTGGTGAATATATTCCGCTGTCAGGCTGGTTAAGCTGGGTATTGCCAGGTTTACAGAATGATCCCTCTATGAGCGGCTTTACCCGTGGTGCGGACAATCAAAAACCATTGAATGTGAAAAACCATCCTTTAGGTTCCGCAATTTGTTATGAGGTTGCTTATCCAAACCTGACACGCCGCAATGCCAGTCAAAGTGACTTTTTAGTTACGGTCTCGAACGATGCCTGGTTTACCGGCACGGCAGGACCTTTGCAGCATCTACAAATGGTACAAATGCGCGCCAAGGAAAATGGCCGCTGGTTTATCCGTGCCACCAATACCGGCGTGACCGCCTTTATTGACCACAATGGCCATATTGTGAAAAAAGCCCCGATGGATCAGGAAGCGGTACTGCGGGGTGAACTTCCAGCCATGCAAGGCGAAACACCTTATATGAAACTGAGTGATTGGCCGGTGATGATCTTCTCGATTCTGCTCTTGCTGGTGGGCTGGCGCTTCCGTCCCCGTAAAGTGGATGTCAGCTTTAAGTCGAGAAGATAATTTCTTCAAGTCCCTCTTTTACAAAAGGGGATTTAGGGGGATTACTAGATATAACATCTTATCAATCTCTCCTAAGCTCCCTTTACGAAAGGGACGGACACTCAAGGCAATAAAAAACCGAGGTCAATGCCTCGGTTTTTTATATTTCAAATTTTAGAACTGAACTGCTAGATAAGAAATCATACTGGCGAGGGATAACATTGGAAGATAGCGGTAAGTTTGCACCATCATATTTTCGAATACAGACATCTGCCGTTGTTTTAATTGCAATACCGAGGCTTTCAATGCCGACCAGAAGCACAATGCAAATAATGAACTCATCAAACTGATGGCAAAAAAACCTACCATAATCTGGCTGCTACCCTCGGTAGTCTGCCATAAATGCAGAATGCCCTGACTAATCGGTAACATGCTTAAAACCAAAAGAACAGATTTCAGCATCGACCAATGAAATTGGTTTATTTCATCCCCTAAGATTAATGCTTTCATATTCTTCTCCGTTGGCTCGTCAAGTGCCGTTCAGATCATTATGAGCCTTTTTGGGTAAATAGAAAGTCTATATTTATTCATATTTTACGATAATTGTAATAGATAAATATGGGAATAATTCTTATTATAACTCGCATATACAAACTATTAATTAATTACAATAAATATCAAAAACTTAGATTATAATTTATAATTAAGAGTTATTATCACTTCACTTAGTATTGAAAACGTCTATTAAGTGAAGTGATATATTCCATCTATTGAGAGTTTATATTGATTCTCAATCAAGGCTGATAATAAATATCAGCATCGGTGCCTTCACCACCCGACTGACCATCTGCACCGAATGAATACAGATCAAAAGTACGACCATTGGTGCCCGGCATCACATATTGCAGATCATTATCCCAACTGTCTTTAGGATAGCCGCCCTTGACATAGCCGCCCGGCAACCAGTTTTTCGCAGTCGCTGGCTGATTCACCAGTGCATCCAGACCACCTTCCTGCATGCTTGGATATTTGCCATTGTCCAGCTTATATTGGTCCAGTGAACCAGCAATACTCTGTAACTTGATCACAGTGGTATCCACTTTGGCCTTTTCACCGCGTCCCATCACGTTCGGTACAATCAGTGCAGCAAGCACACCGAGAATCACAATCACCACCATCACTTCGATTAAGGTAAAGCCCGTCTGTTTATTTAATTGATTCCTTTTCATTCAATCTCTCTCATTCATTTGCATCATTCACAACATTCAATTTAATTTTAATACCACGAGAATTTTAACTTGATTCTGTTTAAATCATATTATTCATATTGACGATTGGCAGCATCACCGCAATCACAATGACCAAAACGATACTGGCCATTAGCACCAGCATTAAAGGTTCCAATAAGGCCAGTAAAGTCGAAATCAGCGTGGTGACTTCCCGATCCTGCATCTGTGATGCACGCTCCAGCATGCGATCCAGTTCGCCCGAGGCTTCGCCACTTTTAATCATTTGTACCATCATCGGTGGAAAATAACCACTGCGCTCCAGCTGGGTTGCCAGGTTGCCGCCTTCGGTGACTTTTTCCGCTGCCAGATTGACCGCATCACGAATCACCCAGTTATTACTGACTGCAGCGCCAATCCGTAGGGCATCGACCAGAGGCACGCCTGACTGGGTCAAAATGGATAAGGTACTGGCAAAACGTGCGGCATTAATCCCGCGTGATAATTTTCCAAATAAAGGCAGTTTCAGGGTTAAACGGTCGAAGGCATAATGCCCGGCTGTGGTTCTTAAGAATCGTATCAGCAGGGAGATGCCCAAGAAACCGCCAACCAAGAGAAATGGCCACGCAATACGAATAAAATCACTGGCTTTCATCAAGGCGACCGTAATCCACGGTAAGGCATCTTTGCTTTGATCAAAAGTCTTGACGATATCTGGCACCACATAAGTCATCAGCCCCATCACGATGGCAAAAGACATCAGCATCAAAATAATTGGATAGACCATCGCGCCTTGAATTTTTTTCTGCATGGCAAAACGGTTTTCGGTATAGTCAGCCAATTGATCCAGAATCAGATCCAGATGCCCGGAACGTTCACCGGCCGCAATGGTGGCAATATACAATTCTGGAAACCGCCCGGACTGTTGCAGACCCTGCGCCAGACTATGCCCCTCCAGAACCTTGGAACGCACCGACATCAGCAGATTTTGTACATGTACTTTTTCGCTTTGCTTGCCGACGGCGCGGATGGCTTCTTCCAGCGGAATCGCGGCGGCGACCAGGACAGATAATTGCCGGGTCATTAAGGCCAGATCATAAGCGGTAATGCTTTTTTCAAACCATTTCCGCCGATCATGTTTGTCTTTTTTCTCGACAGGATCAACAGAGACCGGAATAAGTGCTTTATCCCTTAACTGTTGCCGGATCTGACGTGCAGAATCCCCCTCCAGCACGCCTTTTTGCTGCTTTCCTGAAGCATCAAGCGCAATAAACTGATATGCAGGCATTGTAATGCTCTAATTTTCCAAAATTTTGCTTAACGCTGTTGCGTCAGACCACCGAAATCATTCATATTCTTTGATATAAATTATCTGCTCACTCTACCATAATCGAACTTTAAGCACGACGAAATTTCTTCAGGATATCCAGCACCAGACATGCAAAATTCTCATACCGATTCTAGTCCACTTTGTCGCGTACGCGTTGCTGTACCTGTGCATGTATTCGATTGTTTTGATTACAGTATGAATGCAGAACAATTTGAGCAGGCCCAGGTCGGCGCACGCGTATTGGTATCTTTTGGACGACAGAATCTGGTTGGGGTGATTATCGAAAAGCTCTCCGCAGATACTCCGGTCGACCCACGTTTTAAACTCAAGCCCGTCACTGAATTGCTGGATGAACGTGCCATCATAGACCCTAAAGTTTTAAGTTTGTTGACATGGTCGGCACAGTATTATCAGTTTCCGATGGGTGAAGTGGTGCACAGTGCCCTGCCAACGCTGTTACGCCAAGGTAAGCCTTATAACCTGCTGGCCCGCACCTGGAAACTTCTGAACCCTGATGCTGAAGCTAAAATACGCCGTTCGGAAAAGCAGCAGGAAGCCTACCGGATTTTAAAACTGCATCCGGTTGGCACCACTGAAAATGTATTGAATTTGGCCGGAATTGAAACTGCGACCTTAAAAGCACTGGAGAAAAAAGAGATTTGTACCTGTGTGCTGGAGCCACAAGATTTCAGTCCACAGCCGATGCAATTGGCGCAAATGCCGCTAACCGCTAATCCTGAACAGAAACATGCCATTGATCAGGTATTAAAGTATCGCAATCAATATCAGGCTTTTTTACTGGATGGTCTGACCGGCAGCGGCAAAACCGAAGTCTATCTACAAATCATGCAACAGGTGCTGAAACAGGGCAAGCAGGTTTTGGTGCTGGTGCCGGAAATTGGTCTGACCCCGCAAACCATCAGCCGTTTCCAGTCGCGTTTTCAGTGTCATATCGCGCTATTGCATTCAGGCCTAAACGATACAAAACGTCTGCAAGCCTGGCAGGCAGCAGAGACTGGCAAAGCTTCAATCATCCTCGGCACACGTTCCGCCATCTATACCCCCATACCGAATTTGGGTCTGATCATTCTGGATGAAGAACATGATTTGTCTTTTAAGCAGCAGGAAGGTTTCCGCTATCATGCCCGCGATGTGGCGCTGTACCGCGGCCATTTACAGCAATGTCCAGTGCTGCTGGGATCAGCGACACCAAGTATCGACAGTTATGCGCTGGTTGAACATGGCAAAATGCAGGTGCTGGAGCTGAATCAACGTGCCGGCACAGCCTTAATGCCGAAAATCCATATTCTGGATTTAAAGGTGGCACAGAAAAAGCATGGCATCAGTCTGCAACTGATTCAGGACATCAAAAAGCGTCTGGAGAAAAAAGAACAGGTACTGATCTTTTTAAACCGCCGTGGCTATGCCCCCGTCCTGCTTTGTGGCAGTTGTGGCTGGCAGGCACAATGTCCGCACTGCGATGCCAATTTTACTGTGCATCGCCAGCCTTATCAGCATCTGCATTGCCATCACTGTGGCACCATTCACCGAATGCCGGAGCACTGTCCGCAGTGTCAGCATCAGGAACTGGTCACACTGGGTATGGGCACTGGCAAGGTCGAAGAACATCTGAATGAACTTTTTCCAGATCATGAAGTGATTCGGGTCGATCGCGATTCCACCAGCCGGGTGGGTAGCTGGCAAAAAATCTATGACAAGATTCAAAAAAGTGAACCCGCGATTCTGCTCGGCACCCAGATGCTGGCCAAAGGGCATCATTTTCCTTATGTGACGCTGGTGGCGATTCTGGATATTGATTCCGGTCTGCTCAGTGTGGATTTCCGTGCCACCGAACGTACCGCACAACTGATCGTTCAGGTCGCAGGCCGGGCTGGACGTGGTGAACACAAAGGCGATGTCTATTTGCAGACGCTCAGACCGGATCATGCCCTGCTGAATACCTTGGTCAATGAAAATTATCGTGTGTTTGCCCAGCAGACCTTAAAGGAACGGCAAATTGCCCAGATGCCGCCTTATCGTTATGCCATCCTGATTCGCTGCGAATCCAAGGATCAGGCACAAAATACCGAATTCTTACAGAAACATGCGGCATTCCTCAGGCAATATCCTGATCTGGTGCTGGACATCTGGGGACCAATTCCTGCGCCGATGGAACGTAAGGCTGGGCGCTATCAGTCGCATATGGTGCTCTTGTCAGCAGATCGTCCACGTTTGCATTACTATGTGCGCAGCTGGTGGCAGAATATGCTGCAGGACAAACCTTCAAGCATGAAGCTGACACTGGACATTGACCCCCAAGAACTCAGCTAAGAGAAATTGCATCTGAGTCCATGTCCGGGACATACGCATCAACGTCTGGATCAAGCATAAAATTTAGGACAGGAAAATGTCGATACTGTTACAAATAACACTGGTTTTGGTGGTCGCACTGTTAATAGTGCCACTGAGTAAAAGGCTCAGACTACCAAGCGTACTGGGCTATCTGTTAACAGGACTGATCTTAAGTCCGGGTGTTTTGCATCTGATTCAGACTCCAGACCTGATGAACAGTTTCATGAACGTCAGCCTGCTGGCACTGCTGTTCTGGATCGGGCTGCAACTCAGACCACAACGCATCGCCCAGATCAGTCAATCACTGTGGATGACGGCTGCTTTGCAGGTACTAATGAGTGCCTTGATTTTTAGCCTGCTGGCCTGGATTTTTCTACAACAAAGCCTGCTTGCCAGTATTGTGATTGGACTTGCTGGCAGTCTGTCAGCCATGACCTTGGTGATTCAACAACTCCACAATCAGGAACAGTTTGCCACCAGCTATGGTCAACAGACCTATTCAATCCTGCTGCTGCATGCCCTGCTGGCCATTCCTGTGATTGCCGCCATTCCTTTATTTAGCGGAATTCCCTCGACCGAACACGGAGTGGCTTATTTTGCCGCAATGATCACCACTTTTACCGGCTTGTTCCTGTGTAATCGCTATCTGATGCAGCCACTATATCGCTGGATTGCAAAAAGTGGCAGTCACGAACTGCATGCCATTGTGGCGATTGCGGTAACTTTGGCACTGCTGCTCTTGATGAATACGCTTGGGCTGAATCTGTTTCTTGGCGCTTTATTTGCCGGGATTTTACTGGCAGATTCAGATTTCCGGCCCGCGGTAGAAAGCACCATTCGGCCTTTTCAGGGCTTATTGATGGGCCTAGCCTTTATCAGTCTGGGCATGTCATTACAGCTATCTGATCTGTTGAATTTCCTCTGGATCATTCTCGGTGGCACTTTCACTTTGATCTTGGTCAAGTTTGCAATCAGTTTGGTATTGGCGCGTTATCATCAAAATAGCTGGCGCAACAGTAGCTTGCTGGCAGCCAGCCTGGCACAAGGTGGCGAGTTTGCCTTGCTGGCGCTGGTGATTGCGGTATCCGACCAGATCATCGCAGCCAATCTGCTGTCTCCCTTGCTCTGGATGGTGAGTTTCTCATTATTACTTAGCCCGGCATTTTACTGGTTATTACACAGTCAGGTTTTACCGCGTCTGGATCAAAACAATCATCTGGCTGCGACCTTTGAAACCGATTCCAGTCCTCAAGCCAGCCCCCCTATTTTGCTGATTGGATTTGGCCGCTTTGGACAAATTATTGCCCGGATTTTACTGCAACAACAGCATGTATTTAGTGTCATGGACAGCAATGTGCCAGCCACTGAACTGCTTGCGCAGTATCAAATTCCTTTCTATCAGGCCGATGCGACAGAGCCAGAAACTTTGGCACATGCAGGAATTGCGATGGCCCAGCAAGTGATTATTGCCATTGATGATATTGAAGATTCGATGCTGATCGTGCGGTATATCCGGCTGAATTATCCTGAAACTTGTTTATGGGTACGCGCACGTGATCGTCATCATGTGCATCTGTTACAGGATTTAGGTGTAGAGAAAATCTGGCGTGAAAACTACTTTTCAGCACTGGAAATGAGTGAGGCTTTGTTAAGCCAGTTGAATACTGCTCCGGAAGAAAGTCAGCAACAGATTGAATACTTCCGCGCACATGATGAAAAATTACTCAACAGTCAATACCATCTGGATTCGGATCAACACGCAAGTTATGAACATCACCGCAGTAGCTTGGCAGAACTCGAACATCTGTTTGCGCAGGATCAACGCAACAAAGTTCAAAAAACAGATACACAGCCGCAACAGGATACAAACGGCGCAGGAATTGATGCGTTAAGAGATGATCTGTCATAACTTGTGTTTTACAATAATGACACCATTAAAGCAGGGTTATGGAGAATTTTATGTCTGATTTACGCCAACGCTTTTTTATTGAAGATAGCCCTGTTCGTGGTGAAGTGGTGCATCTTGAAGAAGCTTTACAAACCATTTTAGCGCAACGTGACTATGCACCTGCGGTCAAGATTCTGTTGGGTGAAATGCTCACTGCGACTGCACTGCTTGCCAGCACCTTGAAGATTAAAGGGCGTATCAGCCTGCAAATTCAGGCATCGGGCACATTTAAATGGGCAATGGCTGAATGCAACCACCTGGGTGAAGTTCGCGCTTTGGCGGACTATGAAGAAGATCCGCACTTTCTGGTGGGTGAAGACAGCAGCACCATCTTAAAGTCACTGGTTTCTCCAGTGCTGTTTATCAATATCGAACCAGAATTTGGTGAGCGTTATCAAGGTATTGTGCCGCTGGACAAAGAAAATCTGGCTGGCTGCCTCATGCAGTATTATGACCTGTCTGCACAGATTCCAACGCGCATTGTACTGGCAAGCGACCATCAGCGCGCCGGTGGTTTACTGATTCAGCTATTGCCACGGAATAGTGAAGAAGAACAGCGCCGTGTTGATGAAGATTTATGGCCGCGTCTGACCATGCTCACTGAAACCTTGAAAACTGAAGAACTAATCGGCCTGCAAGCCACTGACATTCTTTACCGTTTATATAATGAGGAAGAGGTGCGCTTACCAGAAACTGAAGCCTTGAAATTTGGCTGTACCTGCTCTAAAGAGCGCTGTGCAGTGGCCTTACAACAGATTGGCGTAGAATCAATACGTGAAACACTGGAATTCCAGAATCCGATCAAAATGGATTGTCAGTTCTGTAATAGCCAATATACCTTTACAGCCGAAGAGGCCTTAGGTCTATGTGGTGAACATCTAAGCTAAACGGTGCTAAGCATGAGTTTAAAAAAGCATTCCTCAGGAGTGCTTTTTTATGTTTTAAAATTTACATGACGAAGCTCAACAGAGCATATTTACCTCCAGTAGAAAACCTGCCTATTCACTGAATCAGATCCTCAGATAAACCCCACCTCAAAATCCCATTTAAATTATAAGACTATTCACATTAACAAAGACCAAATAATCATCGTTTTAAAAAAATTATGAGAATACAATCACATTTTATAGTATTGATTTAATTATGCTTTTAAAATAAATTAGAGTAATAATTCTAAAATGAATACAGTATCAAATTTAACAGGTATGTTATGAAAAAATTATTGAACACTCTAGTGATGGGGATAAGTTTGGCTGCGGTTTCTAGCTTGGCCTTTGCCTATGAAGATCCGTTAGTGGGTAAATGGAAAACCATTGATGATCAATCAGGCTATTCTCGTGCGGATGTAGAAGTTCGTAAGAAAGCGGATGGTAGCTATGAAGGAATAATTGTCGCAACACGTAGCTTGCCTGGCGCAGAGAAAATGGGCATCTGTCATAAATGTCCAGGTCAGCTCAAAGACAAACCGTTTATAGGCCTGCCGTTTATCTGGGATTTTAAAGCAGATCCGAAAAAGCCACGTGAATACCATGACGGCAAAGTGCTTGATCCGATCAGTGGCAAAATTTACAAAGGCAAAGCACGCCTAAGCGCCAATGGCAAACGTCTAACCTTGCGTGGTTATGTCGGTGTCTCAGTAATTGGCCGCAGTGTAACCTGGATAAAACATTAATTTCAGAAAGATTTTCAAAGCCTCTGTATCAGGGGCTTTTTCTTTGTCATGATTTGAAACAATAAGGTACAAATAAAAACTGTTTTGGCGCGGCTAAAGTCATAATAATGGATCGAAGACGGTTATTTTTTATCCATTTATGATGATCAATCTTCAGCCTTGTTCAATTCTGTCATCAGGTCTGCTTTGCCGTCCTCATAGGGCAGCGTATATTCAACACAGGAAAGTGTTTGAACACACTCGGTCAATAAAACATAAAACTATAAAAACAGCGTTCACTTTCACCTTCTCTTATTCGCGCGTTCCTGAGGCATTGAATACCGGAACATATCGATTTTTTTCTCGTGATCATTTGAGTCATCACTCTGAGTCTGCATATCCGAAGAATAGAAAGCGTTTTACTTCAGCACCTTTTCATTCTCTCAATTTTGCACACTTGGCTGTTTAAGGAGTAGAGCCATGACTACAATTCAGTACCAAGAAAGCTTTTCACAGGACTATACCCCGTCAGAAATTATGGACGATCACTCATTTGACCTCATCCACTTCGCAGAAGCATGCGGACAAAGCCCGGAATGGGTCATGCAATTGATTGAACATGGAATTCTGCCCGATCGTTCTCCTATCACGCCAGCCAGCACTTTCCTCGGTGAGGATATTTCACGTGCACAACGCGCCTATCGCCTGCAACGCGATTTTGATGCGTCATTTACCGCAGTCGCGATGATGCTGGACCTCATCGATGAAGTGCAGGAGTTACGCCGCGAGGTCAAACATTTGCATTTTAAGTAAGTCCTTTGATGCTCTGTCTATCTGTATCTTTCGCTGCAGATCAGGGCATATTTATTTTTAATTTGATGATTAGAGTATAAAAAGCGCTATGAAAACCAAAGATTGTAATAAAAAAATGAAATACATGTTTCCCGAATACCGCGACTTGATTGTGCAACTTCGCGAGGAAAATCCATACTTTGCCAAATTATTTGAGGAACATAATGAGCTGGACAGGAAAATTAGTCAGCTTGAACTCGACCCGGTCAATCATATCAACAATGATATTGAAGCGATCAAGCGTAAAAAGCTAAAATTGAAAGATGAAATTTATCGTCTGTTAAAAAGTTCTGAAGCCGATCCCCTGACCTAAGATCAACTGCTTAATACAGACTCAGATCGTTCAATACCATCGTGCGACAATCGTTGACAGCCTGTGGGCCGATTCAAACATTTTGGCCAGATGTGCGGAGATTTTCCGAAGCATAAAAAAAGCCCTGAACAGCCAAAGTAAGCACTTTGATCAAGCTCAGGGCTTTTGATATTTCATTCCCATGAGCTAACTCATGGGAATATTCAGTAGATTAAACTTGTTCGATGTCTTTCATGGTCAATTTGATACGGCCACGGTTGTCAACGTCTGCAACCTGTACCTTCACTTCTTGACCTTCTTTCAATACATCTGCAACGTTCGCAATGCGTTCGTTCGAGATTTGAGAGATATGAAGTAAACCATCAGTACCCGGAAGAATATTCACGAACGCACCGAATTCAACGATACGAATCACTTTACCCACGTAAATTGTACCTGGTTCGATCTCAGCAGTTAATGCTTGAATCTTCGCAACTGCAGCAGCTGCTGCCGCTTTAGTTTCACCGAATACGCGAACTGTACCGTTATCTTCGATATCGATTGCAGCTTTCGTTTCTTCAGTAATCGCACGAATCGTCGCGCCGCCTTTACCGATTACATCACGGATTTTGTCCGGGTTGATGTTGATCACTTGGAATGTTGGTGCATGCATCGAAATTTCAGGACGAGCGCGTGAAATTACTTGGTTCATCTCATTAAGAATGTGCATACGACCGGCATAAGCCTGGTTCAATGCAGACTCCATGATCTCTTCAGTAATCCCTTCGATCTTGATGTCCATTTGCAGTGCAGTAATACCGTTTGCAGAACCTGCGACTTTAAAGTCCATGTCGCCAAGATGATCTTCATCACCCAGGATGTCAGAAAGAACTGCGAAACGCTCGCCTTCTTTTACTAGACCCATTGCAATACCCGCAACTGGTGCTTTAAGTGGAACACCTGCATCCATAAGTGATAGAGAAGCACCACATACAGAAGCCATTGAAGATGAACCGTTCGATTCTGTGATGTCAGATACGATACGGATCACGTACGGGAAGCGGTCAGCTGCAGGAAGAACTGCTTGAACACCACGACGTGCTAGACGACCGTGACCGATTTCACGACGCTTAGGACCAGATTCACGACCCGTTTCGCCTACAGAGTATGCAGGGAAGTTGTAGTGAAGCATGAAGTTGTCAGTTTTAGTACCTGCAAGGGTATCAACCATCAACGCATCACGCGTGTTACCCAAAGTTGTTGTGACCAATGCCTGAGTTTCACCACGTGTGAACAATGCAGAACCGTGTGCACGACCTAATACGCCCACTTGTACATCGATTGCACGAACAGTTTTAGTATCACGACCATCAATACGTGGCTTACCAGACAAGATGTTGTCACGAACCGTGCGGTATTTAAGATCTTCGAAGAGTTCGTTTACTTCGTCAGCAATACCTGTTTCATCTTCTTCAGGAACGAACTGAGCAACCGCTTCTGCGTGAAGTGCATCAAGCGCCGCATAACGGTCTTGTTTCACAGCAATTGTGTAGGCTTCAGAGATTTTCGCTTCGAATGCATCTTTTAATTGACCAAGAAGCGCTTCATTTTTGCTTGGAGCAACCCAAGTTGACTCAACTGCGCCAGCTGCTGCAGCAAATTCTTTGATCGCTTGAATCGCGATTTGCATTTCGTCATGACCGAACAATACAGCGCCCAGCATTTGGTCTTCTGAAAGTTCTTTCGCTTCAGATTCAACCATCAATACTGCAGCTTCAGTACCTGCTACAACCAGATCAAGATCAGACTCTTTTAACTGTTCGTGGTTCGGGTTCAGGATGTATTCACCGTTGATCAAACCAACGCGCGCGCCGCCGATTGGACCACGGAAAGGCGTACCTGCAATCGACAATGCAGCAGAAGTACCCAGCATTGCAGCAATGTCAGCATCCATGGTTTTGTCAGATGAAATTACTGTTGCAGTCACTTGAATTTCGTTGAAGTAACCTTCTGGGAACAATGGACGAATTGGACGGTCGATCAGACGTGAAATTAAAGTTTCAGCTTCAGACTGACGGCCTTCACGCTTACCATAACCACCCGGGATACGGCCTGCAGCATATTGCTTTTCTTGGTAGTTAACAGTCAATGGGAAGAAGTCTTGACCGGCTTTTGCTTTAGGTTGCGCTACAACAGCAACAAGAACCTGTACGCCGCCCATGGTGATCACAACAGTGTTTGCTTGACGTGCAACGCGACCTGTTTCAAGAATCACGTTGTGTTGACCGAATTGGAATTCTTTACGAATAATATTAAACATCGACATGTTTTATTTTTTCCTAGTTCTTGTGAACAATTATTCTAGTGGAGACCCCTAAGGTTTGGCATTCACGACCATACTAGACGAACAAATGACAAAGCTTAGAAGCCGACCTCACCAGATTAAATACTATTTTTAAACACAAAGAAGGAGCGAAACATTCGCCCCTTCCACTGGCCTAGCCAAAAGCTAAACCGACTTTAGTTTTCAGCAATAAAGCACAAAGCATGCAATAACCCGAAAATAAAGTTTAAATCGAATTAACGACGTAAACCTAAAGCACCGATCAATGCTACATAACGACCGTGGTCTTTACCATTTAGGTAGTCAAGCAGCTTACGACGTTGGTTAACCATACGGATTAGACCGCGACGGCTATGGTGGTCGTGTTTGTGCTCTTTGAAGTGACCTTGTAAGTCATTGATTTGAGCAGTCAAAAGAGCTACTTGAACTTCTGGTGAACCAGTGTCGTTTTCAGCGCGTGCGAATTTAGCAATGATCTCTGCGCGATCTGCGTTAGTTAAAGCCATTCGATTTCTCCGAGATGCTTATATATTTTGATAAAAATCAATGTAATGAGAATTCAAAACTTTGACTGCCGTGCATCACTACAGCAAGTTGTATATTTTAAGGGAAAATGCGCCAAATTGCAAAAATAGATCAGCACTTTTAAATGTTTTCAATCGGTGATTTATTTAAAGCGAAGCTGTTGTCCATTGATCCTGAGTTATTCAAGATCTGTACTGTTTTAAGCGAGATCGTCTAGACCACTTAAATAGAGAAATCGACCTAAGCAATTAGAACGCTTTTTCTATTGTTTTAATGTACCGTCGTCTGTCTGAATAAAAAATAGATAAAAAAAAGCCCGAGTTTAGTCGGGCTTTTTGGCGCTGTAGTTCTTTCTCTTATCATTATTATTTATTGTGTTTTTTATAGCGTTTTACGCTTGTTATTATTTTCAAACATCCTGTTGAAAAATCACCTTCCTTGTGTGGTAGATTTTGCCATATTCTACAAAGACAAGTAGAGGCATTTAGCGTATCTTGCTGTAAGCTATTTCGTACAATAACTAGCCTAAAAGTTGCATAATATTACATTAATACCACTTTATTTAACCTAATTCGCTTAAATCCAGCCATTCCACAACAATATCCAACTTTAGAATTAAGGTAAATATCTAGTATTTTGAAATATAAATTAATTAAATATAAAAAAGCCTTGTAGTCTCTCCCAAAACTACAAGGCTTAGCGGCTGTAAGTTTCCTCTTTTTACTTACCTCACTGTAAGTTCGCTGTCTACTGACATTCTTTTTATAATTATACGATTATGCTCAACTTTCCGTGTTGAGTTATTTTGTATGACCAATCTTCTCAAAAACTGATTAAAAGCTCTATGCGGCAATTTCTTGAATCCGTGTAAGCTTTTACCTACAAGATCTGATTATTTTTTGCCAATAAACTAGTAGATTGTTCAAGTATTTTTTGACTTAAACCACTTTTACGTGTGGTTCGTACGCATAAGGCTTGTGTAAAAGCGTCACAATCTACCAATAAACTGACCACTTTTTTAGCACGGGTAATTGCAGTATAAATCAACTCTTTACTTAATAGATTTTGCGCATATTGATCCAGCACCACTGCGGTATGTGCAAATTCTGAACCTTGAGATTTGTGAATGGTCAGTGCAAAAGCGGTTTCTATACTCTTTGGCAAACGGGTGGCTAAGACCCATTTTTCCAGACTCGGAAAATAGACTTCAAACTGGCACTGACCAGACTGCTCACGTAAAAAACAGATGCCAATATCACCATTGGATAAACCCAGTTGATAATCGTTATAGGTCATCATGACCGGCCGCCCGACATACCAGTCACCCTGCTTCAGTTGACCTTGAGCTGCTAAAAAGCGTTGTTCAATCTGTAGATTGATTTTGAATAAGCCCAGATCACCAGAACGAATCGCAGTTAAAATACGGTAATCATCAAATGATCTCACCACCTGTTGTACATATTGCTCGAAATTATCTAAGCCTTGCTTATTTTTGACAACCTGTGTATAGGCCTGATAACCATACATCAACTGGTCATAATATTGATTCAATGTAGTGGCCGTCTGTTCAGCACCAGGCGCTAAATATTGCAACTGGAGCTGGTCAATCTCAACCTGATCCAAGGCGAGGGCTTGTAATTCACTGGCAGTGACAATCTGCTGCTCAAATTTTTGCAGGACACTGGCAGCTTCATGCTGCTGCTGAATAAAATCAGCCATTGCCCCAATCTTGGCCCCTGCTTTAAAACGTCGTGTGGTGATTAAGTTGACCCGATTATCCTGCAAAGTCGCAACCTGTTGCAGATCTGCCAGAACGGTACCGACATCCACAGAAGCCAACTGGTCTGCATCGCCAAGTAAAATCAGACGTGCCTGAGATGGTACAGCAGCCAGCAACATCTGTGACAGACTTAAATCCAGCATCGAGGCTTCATCGACCACAATTACGTCATAGGGCAAAGGCTGTTTGGCATGAAAACGTGGCTGTCCGCGCGTGCCCAATCCCAATAAACGATGCAGGGTCACGGGTTGTAACTGTTGTAGTGCAGCTATTTCAAACTGCTGCAAAACTTCAGTCTGTAAGGCTTTTTGCAGCGCTTCTTTCATCCGCTGTGCAGCCTTTCCGGTCGGCGCGGCCATGGCAATCCGGATATTCGGCAGCGCATCATATAAAACTGCAATAATATGCGCCAGCGTATAAGTTTTACCGGTTCCCGGCCCGCCAGTAATAATACTGAAGGCTTGCTCTGCCACCATTTGCAGGGCTTTTTGCTGCTGTGGATCTGAGAGCAGACTGCGGTCACGTGCTGTTAACTCCAGGGCTGCAATAGACTGGGTCTTGATTCGTGCTATATGCGTTGCCACTGCCTGTTCCAGCTGCCAGTAGCGGTACAGATATAAATGCTGATCTTCAAACACCAAGGGGGCAATACCCGTGCCTTGCTGAGCATGATCACGCACCAGATTATGCAATAATGCCATTTGTTGAGGGAGCGCTTCAATGCAGCTATCGCCGGCCTGCATCGCCTCAAGCAATTGCTGAATCAGTAATTTTGCTGCCGGATCAAATGTAGCCGAGCTAAATGGAGGCTGACATAAATAGTCAATCCAGGCCATCAAACTGGCGTTTTGTTGCGACACGTGATTCTGCTCATTTTCCACACAGTTATCCTCAAAGTTATCCACAGGATAATTTTCTGTTTAATCTCTATATATTTTATCAGGCAGCAAAATTATGCTGTTTTTTTCTGCTCAAAATAGCCCAAAATCTGATCCAGTTTTTCAACGAATTCGATGTCTGGTTGCCAGTGATATACACCTTGTTCCATCTGCCCGTGCATACCGCGTAAATATAAATAGCTTGCGCCGCCCAGATGCTGCTGCATTGAATACGCCTGCATATTTGCGTTCAGATAACGATGCAGGGCCACCAGATACAAGGCTGCCTGCAACCAGTAACTGGACTGGCTCATATTCTGCTGAATCGCCTCAGCGGTATAATGCTGTTGATCTGGGCCGAGAAAGTTACTTTTATAATCGGCAATATGGTAACGCTGGCCATCAAAATACACCAGATCGATGGAACCGGTCAGATAACGTGCCGATTTGGCTTCATTAAAATCGCTCATGACCATGTCATGTTCAACAAAGAGCTGATGAATTTGTCGGATCTGCAAAGGCGCATCGGTCAGTGACAGATAGAACGGGAATTCTGACAGATACTGTTGATCACCCAGTTGTGCCAAAACAAAATCTGCCTGAATCGGAGTGACCAGAATGTCATGCACCCAGTCATGCATCAGATTGAGTAAAATATCTTCCCTAATTTCATCAAGCAATCCATCTAAAGCAGTCTGGAATATGCTTTCGACATTGAGCTGTTCAGGACTTGCAAGGTGTGCAATCTGGGCCATTTCCTGTTCAAAAAACAGGATAAAGCTGTCATCATCCAGCTCGGTGAAATAACGCTCAAACTGGCTTAAAAAAACCACCAAGGCTGATCGGTCTTGCTGTGCCGATTGAAATAACTGTCGCCATTGTTGACGATAAGCTTCGCTCTGATCATGCAGGCGAATGCCGCTCAGCAATTTATAGTTCAGGCTGGACAAAACGCGTTGCATACTCTGTTGCAACTCATCTGCTTTGAAATTTGCCTGCGCTGCGGCTTGAAAAAGGCTACGCAGATTCACCGCTGCGGCCTGATAATGCGGCGCAAAGGTCTGCTCCAGCACAGTACGCAGTTGAAAGGCCTGTTCGAATTTTTCTTTTAGCTCCTGCCAGATTTGCGGTGCAGTATTTTTAAAACGACGGCGAATTTCCAGATTCCAGTAACTGCTGTCCTGAAAATTGATATGTTCAAAAATACTGTGCAAGAAAGTTCCGGCCACCGTACCTTTGGGGAAATTCAGCTTGATCCAGTCCAGCGGTGTGACAGCCGGCTGATCTGCTAAAGCATCCAGATTGATTTCATCCGCTGCACTATCCGGGTGTTCCTGGGCATTGACCAGATCATCCTGCAAAACTGGCGCATGTGACTGATGTTGCGACAATGCGGTAAAACTGGTTTTGGTGCGTGGATAGAACTGTCGCTCTGGCAAAGGTTGCGCCAGCATGTCGATCTTATGATGGTGTGACTGCTCGACCAGACGTGCCGGTTCCTGAGACAGCGGCTGCTCGACCAGAGTTAAAGCATGTTCGAAGATGGCATCGCCCTGCCCACGCCAGAACGCCAAGCCCGAATCGGATTGTGAAGCGTGGTCTTGCAACATGGCATATATCCGATGACTGGCACGGGTCAGCGCCACATACCAAAGCCGGTGATTTTCCGCTGCATTACGCGCTGCATTCTGTAAAATCGCCTGCTCGTGCAAATTCTTATGATTGACCGCAATCACCCGGGATTGTTCTAAAATACTTTCAGACAGTGTGCCACTTAATGAAAAGTTCAAATTGCCTTTATTCACATCAAAAGCAGCATCTGCGCCCAGTAAAAATACCACTTTAAATTCCAGCCCTTTAGAGGCATGGATGGTCATCAGCTGTACCCCATGATCACCAGACAGCTTGCGTTCTTTTTCACTGTCTTTGCCTGAAGGGGACTGTAACTGACGCAAATACCAGTGATAGAATTTTTGGGCACCCTGATAATATTCACTTTGCTGGCTCAGAATTTCGGTCAGATGACGCAGATTCACCACCACCCGTTCATTGTCCAGACTTTGACTGGCCACCAGATGAGTCCAGACCTGAAACAGGTTTAAGGCATAATTCCATGCCGTGAGAAAACCTTTTTCGAACCACATTTCCCGAATTGCATCCAGATCGGCAATATAGCGACTGAGTCCTTCACTCTGCGCCTGTAACTCAATCAGTTTTTTCAGGTTGAAACCCAGCAGGCGGGTCAGTAAGGCACGTTTAACCTTGGCTTCATTAAAAGGATCCATGATCGCAGTCAAGACGGCCGCGACATCCTGCGCAATGGCACTGGCAAAAACACTTTGTTTGGATTCTTTATAACAAGGAATACCCATACGCTGTAGGCGCTGCTTGACCTGTTCCAGGGCAAAATGTCCAAACCCCAGCACTGCAATATCATCGGCTTTCAGGCTTTGAATACTGTTCTGCTGCTGAAAATACAACTGCTGTTGAGCAGACTGATTGAGGAGTGTACGGATTTTCCAGGCCACCTGATCGGCTTCTACATCCGACTCACCCAACTGAATCCAGCGTAAGGGCTGCGGATTGCAGACAGCGCTATCGATGAGATCCGGATGCGGCCGACTCCCGGCCTGAATCAGGGTGTACTGCACCTGTTCACCAAAATCCATCTGGCGTTGAAATAAAGCATCGACCACTTCGACCAGCGCTTTGACCGAACGATGGTTCTGCATCAGGGTATATTCGCGGCCCTGCTTCTGCCGCACGTCAGCATGTGCCTTGTTATAGGTCAGCATGTCGCCACCACGGAAACCATAAATCGCCTGTTTCGGATCGCCGACCATAATCATGCAGCCGGATTGAACCCGGCTAGCATCCCGCCAGATCTTGGCCAGCAGGTCATCCTGATCCTGATTGGTGTCCTGAAATTCATCCACCAGAATCAGCGGATAACGTGCCTGTACAAACTGGGCAAAGCGCTGACCCTGCTGTCCTTGCAGTGCTTCCGCCAGTGTGCGGATTTGCTGGGAAAAAGTCGTTTCACCCTGCTGTTGCAGGGTTTGTGGCAAACGAGTCTGCACACTTTGAATAATATGAAATTCCAAATAGGTCGTGAGCTGCTTCAACTGCTCATCCAGATCCTGTTTGACCTCACACAGTACATCAATTGCCACGATCAGGCTGTGTTGCAAAATCAGCTGCTGCTCCGCTTCCGGACAGCTCTTGTTAAAAACCTGAGTGGTCGGCTGGAAATCAGTTTTTTTACGGCGTAAATGGCACAGATTCAGTAAAATCGGTTGCAATTCTGCATCAAAGAAACTCATGCCACCCTGAGTTTGCAGGGCTGCGCTCCAGGTCATAAAGTTTTCACAAACGTCGGTTAACTTGGTCAAAAAACTCTTGTGAAAATACTTCGGACTTTCCTGACAATAGCGCCGCATGACTTCGAGATCATGCTCATGAATATTCAATAATTGGGTAATACAGGCTTCTAATTTACCTAAATCACATTCAGCCGGCTCGACCTTCTGGAATTGCTGCTTGCTAAAATTCAGGGCATCCCGAACCAGCCCGGTATAATGCTCGACCGGTTTCAGCAGATTCTGCACATACAAATGATTGACCATATATTGGGGCTGCTGCTGAATCCAGTCACGCAGCACATCATGAATCAGTTGCTGGATATATAAATCCTGATCTTCGGTCAGTTCAGCACGTTCAATCTTGCCACTTTCAAAGGCAAATTCACGTAAAAGTTTCTGGCTAAAGCTGTCCAGCGTCCCGACAAACAGTTCATCCAGCTGGGTCAGTACCAGACGCAAACGGCGACGGGCATAGTCCATCCGTGTACCATAATCTTTCAACACCTGCTGAAATAAAGGATCAGTTTCGCTCTGAATCTTCGCTGCAATTTCCACAGAATTGAGCTGCTGATGACGCTGGATATAGGCCAAAGTTTCTTCGACCCGCAGCCGTACCCGGTTTTTCAGTTCGGCCGTTGCCTTGCGGGTGAAGGTGGTTGCAATCACCTGATGCGGATAATACTGATCCAGAAAAATCCGCACCATCAAACTGGATAAAGTATAGGTCTTGCCGGTACCTGCCGAGGCCTCAATCCAGTGTAAGCCCCGGAACGTCATGTCCTGAATCGGATTGGTAGAAATGGCTTTTTGCATCTGCTGCTTTAACACGGTCATATTGCTATTTCACCCATTCCAGATGTTGGTGAATCGGCGCATACAGAGCATGGGCGAAATCATGACAGCAGCGCTGCAAGGCCAGATCCGGGTCCTGATCCTGCAAAATAAACTGCCAGTCCTGATGCAACAGGCTGGATTCATCCGAAGCCAAAGGCTTGGCACTTTCATAGCTATTGTTCCAGGCTTTTAGCAGTTCCGGCATTTCCACAATGGTCATTTTGCCCTGTTCATTTTCGGCCCACTGCCACTCTTTTTTCATCAACAATTCTGCCGGCAACACCAGTGGCTGCTTTTGACCAATTTCCCAGGCTTTGAACCAGAACTGTAAATATTCTCGCGCTTTACTCGAACTCAATCCGGAAAACTTCAGGGTTTTATTACTGAAAATCACAATACGTTCCAGTTCCGGCGAGCGTGCATCATCATTCAGATAAGCCAGCCATAACAGATATTCCAGCCAGATCTGGGCACGGCGTTTTTCCGAGGCCGAAGAGGATTGCAGACTTAACCAGTAACTGCTGTATGAAACCTGAGGCACGTTAATATGAATGATCAGTTCAGGACTAAATTGCAGGGATTGCTGGGTCACCGGCGTCAGTTCTTTGCCGAGCTGTAGCAAACGTTCTTGCAACAACTGCTGTTCCTGCTGACTGCTGAGCCAGGTGGCTTGCTGGGTTTTGCCTACTGGCAAACGGTCTAGCATCAAGCTCGGCTCAATCTGCTGATCTTGTTGTAATAGAAAATCCCGCACCTGATATTGTTCCAGCTTGTTTAATAACAAGGGCTCACGGGAACTCGGCAAATCTGCATAGCGAATTGTGGAAATTCCGACACTTTTCAGAAATAAACGTGCCGGGAAAATCATGTCCCGAATCCACTCATCGCCTTTCAGCACCCGCAGTTCTTTTTGTTCAACTGCCGGATAATGCGCATTGATCCAGCTGCTGCGCTTGCCTTCGGCACTTCGGATATATTCTGCCACCGCAAACCACTGATCCCGATAACGCGGTGTTTGCGCATCTGCAAATCCGGCTGGATCAAAAGGCTGCAAGGGATGTACATGATAAAGCTGCTGGATATGCTGGGCGACTGACAGACCATTGATTTCCACCACAGGATCGACTTCGGCATCCGGCTGTTCCGACTGACAGATGAATGCGATATGCTGAATCAGTTCCTGCAAGGCAGTGGATGGATCTCGGGCCTCGCCATCGTCCAGATCAAAGCCATTATAAAACAGCCATAAATTATCCTGCGCCAATAGTAAGGCATCCAGAAAAGCACCCTGCTCATCATCCAGACGCGAACGATCGCCGAGTTGCGGCTTCAGGCTGCGCATCAGATCAAACGGCACCTGCTGATTCCGGCTCGGAAACTTACCGCTATCCAGATTCAGCATCACCACCAGCTGATAAGGGAGTGGCCGGATCTGGCCAATCTGGCTAAAAGTGATCTGTCCGGTTGGTTCGGCCTGATCCAGCTGCATTTCTAGCGTATTCTGAATTTCTTCCAGCACATAAGGCAAAGGCAAACTCAGTGCCACCAGCTCCTGACTGGCATGTGAATCATCCTGCTCATGATAATCAGCCAGGGTCAGCATCCGCATCTGCTTGTCGATAATCTCGGCAACAGTTTTGAGCGATTCCACCCCGGCATCACGAAATTCATTCAGGTCAGCCCGCAAATATTCCAGCCAGGTTTTCACCGGTGTGCGCTGTCCGGTCTCATGCAAAGTCAGCCAGTCACGGCGCTGCACCAGATCCTGATAAATCTGGATCAGGGTTGAAATCAACGGGAAATCACTGGTCAGAACCTTGGCATAACTCAAGGTATCCTCAAACATTGTATGTTCAGGAATGGCCAGGCCCAAAGCCAGACGGTCTAGCGCGAATTTAAAACTAAAACGGTAATCATCATCGCCTGCGCTCAGGCTTTGCTGTAAATGCTGCTGGTCCAGACCGCGCTTGAAGCCAGCCTCCGTCAGCAACTGCAACATCCGTTCTACCTGACTATAGTCCAGAGCATAACGTTGCTGGGTGGCATTCAGGCTGAGCCAGTCGGCAAAGTCCTCAATACTGAAACGGCGACGTACCCACTGGATCCGGCCCAGTACCGCGCGCCAGGCATTGCTAACATCCAGACGCGACACCCCGGCAATCTGGATCGGTAAATACAGGTTATCTTTTTGCAACCGTTGGCTGCCGATCTCACGTTCACGTGGTGGCAGGGCAAAGACACTGCGAATCGCCGGTTCCAGTTCTTTCAGATTCGGACTCAGCACCAGAATGTCGCTCGGTTGCCGTGGCTGCTGTTCCGTGCCTTGTGCCAGCCAGTGAATCAGCTGTTCTTTGAGTACTTCCAGCTGACGCAACGAGGAATGACAGACATGAATCTGCACCGAATCATCGGCCGGATTTAAAGCATATTGATGCTGTTCAGGTTCGAGTAAATATAAAATATCTGACTGGATTTTTGCCAGCAGCTTGTCCTGATAGTCATCGACAAAAACATCGGCCCAGAGACCTTCTTCTCCAGAAGACAGTTTGGAGAGTAAAGAGAAATGATCCCGCGCCTGCTTGCCAAATCGGGTCAACAGCGGATGCCGCGATTCACGATCTTCGGCATTAAAGTTAAGCTGCTTGATTCGAAATTCTTTCAGTTCAGCATCATTCGGTTTACGTTGGCGAGTTTTTTCAAAGCGCTGAATAAAGCGCTCTTCCCGTTGCAGATCAAATCTGGCTTTCCAGTCCGGATCGACACTGTCGGCCCAGTATTCCTGCGAGGGGTTAAAATGAAAGATATAAATGTCTATGTACTGACCCAGACGGCGTAAAAAGTCCAGCTGGCTGGGCGGAAGTTCCAGTAGGCTAAACACCACTATCTGTGCCGGCAAGCGTTTCAGGGCTTCGCTTCGGGTTTCCGGATTCTCCAGCCGTTCCCAATACAGGCGTTCAATCTCCAGAATTTTGGCATAATCCTCCTGAAATACATGCTGCCACAACCAGCGTTGCCAGGCTTCCAGCTCACGCGCCTGAATTTTGACGAAATCGGCCACCTGCATTTCGTGACCATTTTCATCTTTGGGACTATAAATCATCTGCTCGATATCCAGCGCACTATTCTGTCCCCAGGCCTCTAGCCAGTTGGTCGGGCAGCTGCAGCTTTGCGGTGGACAGTTACGTGCACAATAGCCGCGATAATCCATATAATGGCTGAACAAGCGCGATACCTGTTCGGCCACCCAGTACAGCATGCTCTGTTTTTTCAGCTGTTTTTCTGTGCCCTGTTCCAGCCGGTCGGCACTGTCGTAAATCCGCTTTACAATTGAATACAGCGGATGATCGACGTCTAAGGGAATCTGTTCTGGCAGAATACATTTGCGCAGTGCCTGAAACACGCGCCATTTGATGATAATACGCGGAATATTGGCTTCTCGAACCTGTTCGACTTCTTTAGGCGCATTCAGCACCCACTGATAAGACGTCCACTGAAACGCACGAATTCGGTGATGGAACTGGCTATTGGCACTGATGCCTTTCTTCTCGGCAATTTTTTGAGTCAACCAGCTTTCTACGGCCGGAGACGGCACAATAAAATGCCGGGGCTGTAACACTTCAAACGGATGCCGGGCAGTTTGATTGACAATACGCAGCATACTATCCAAAAGCACATCAATGCGTTGACTCTGAATAACATGGATTGCCATCGTTTCCCCTGAACTGCTGAACTAGTTTTACTACAAAATGATAAAGATTAGTTACTATACATCTCGAGCGCTGTATGACACTTTAAAACCACACTTCAGTCGAAAAATTTCTTTGAAAAAAGCATCTTAATGATGCTTGCATAGAAAAAAACAACATAGAGCTTAGGTAGTGCCCATGAAATTAGATAAAATTCCTGAACGTATCGATCCAAGCTTAGATTTGGAACAAATTCGTGCCGAGTGCCTAGAACTCACCAAAAAACGTGCCTACTATTCTGCGGGTGCCGCCATTATTCCAGTGCCGTTTATGGATGTCGTCATTGACATCGGCATCTTGTCGCAATTGATTCCCGAGATCAATGCCCGCTTCGGACTGGCGCCTGATCAGATCAGTGTCTACGATCCGAAAACCCGTCAGGTGCACTGGAATGAGCTGCGTAAACGCGGCGTAGAATTTTCTGGTCTGGTGGTCGCGCGAACTGCTGTCAAAAAATCTTTGAACAATGTTGCAGCGAAAGTGATCACAAAGCAAGTGACAAAATTCATTCCCCTGGGTGGTCAATTGATTGCCGCCAGTCTGGGCTATTTTGTCATGAAAAAAATTGCCGAAGCTCATGTCGAGGAATGCTACCGTGCGGCTAAAAATATCCAGCAAAAACAGATCGCTCAAGGTTAAGCACATTTGAGCTCAATATTTTAAACAGCTGAGCCCGTGCTACTTCAGGCAGATTATTCTGCCTGAAGCTGTTTTAAAATGGCCTTTAACACCTCGACCCGTGCGGTATTTTTATCATCGGTCGCAATGATATGCCAAGGTGCATAATCGGTCGAGCTACGTTCAAACATGTCGGCTGCTGCTTTCAGATAATCATCCCAACGTTCCCGGTTACGCCAGTCATCCTCAGTAATTTTAAAACGCTTATGCGGTGTATCTTCGCGTGCCTTGAAACGTGCAGCCTGTTCATCTTTGGAAATGGCCAGCCACAGCTTGATCACCACGGTTTGATGCTTGACCAGACTTTGCTCAAAACGGTTAATTTCCGCATACGCACGTTGCCATTCTGCGGCACTGGCAAAACCTTCTATCCGCTCTACCAGCACCCGCCCATACCAGGAACGGTCAAAAATACAGATATCATCATCGCTTTGCAGTTTGGTCCAGAAGCGCCATAAATAGGGACGGCTCAGCTCATATTTTTCTGGTGCGGCAATGGTATGAATTTCATATTCACGCGGATCCAGTTTTTTCACAATGCGCTTGATCGCGCCGCCCTTTCCAGCCGCATCCATGCCCTCAAACAGAATCACCACATTCCGCGGATCGGACCGCATCGCCTTGGCTACCTTAGCCGTTAATTTTTTCAGCTCCGGCTTGTAATCCTCTGCCTTGGCTCGAGTTTCGGCAGGATGTTTTAACAGTTCGGGAATCTTGGCCTGTTTCCATCGTCCACTGGCTCTGGCCGGATGATTGGGGCAATGCTTGAGAGCACCCAGAATATGCTGGGCAAATTGCTGGTCACGCTGCTGCTCATCCTCACCCTCAATAATGAACCAGTCTTCGGTAAAATGCTGACGCAAGCGCTGCAAGGTGTCGTACTGTTTTCTGTTGCGCCAGTCCAGACCATGCAGCTGATGCCAGTGCGCTTCACTCGGATCCATGGCATCCAGCCGTTTTTGCAGGGCTTTCCAGGACAGGTCAAACCAGACCTTGACCACATCGACATGATTATTTTTCAGGTCCTGTTCAAAGGCTTGCATCTCTTGCAGATAATGATTGAACTGTGCATTAGTGATCGGATCTGAAACTTGCATAGCGCTGCTCAGTAGGTCGCTGTACCAGTTGCCAAACAAGACCATGATCTGTCCTTCGGCCGGAATAAACCGCGCATAAGGCTGCCACAAAGTCTGTTTAGGCCCGGCCACTTGTGGTGCATCCGCTTTCACGCGCAAATAGCGCGGATCGACCCATTCACGCAGCTGCTTGACCGCTTCACCCTTACCGGCCAGCTCAATCCCGTTGACCAGAATCAACAGGCTTTTGGCATTTTTCTGGCCGCGTGTTTTTTTTAAATCATATTGAGCATCAATCAGCTCGACCGATAACTGATCTTCATCCATTAACTGAAATTGTGGTTGTTCCATGCGTATCTTCAACCCTGATGTTTTATTCTGTTTGCAGTATAACGATGAGTTTTGGCGCAAAAATAGCTCTGGCAACGTTTTTCACACGATTAAATTGGCTATTTAAACAACACATTGACAGACAAATGTCCGATCTGTGTTCAATTTGTCATAGCAGGATTGTCCGGCAGCCTCTAAGATTCTTGCATTCTCAAACTATAATTGAAATCTCATGTCCAAACTTGCCGTACTCGATGATCTGTTAGCGCATTATTATCAACTGGCTTATCACACCCGGCCTGACATTTTAAGCCGTTTACAGGATGTGCAGGCCTGGCAGAAAGTCCGCATGCAGCGCACTCATCGCGCCCATTTTGCTGAAAAACAAAACCTGTTGATGTCCGAATATTTCCTGAACCGTCTCTACGGCGGTGCTGAATTTGATGCGCTGGCAGAACAGATTGCCCGGCTGATGAAATATGCGCATAAAGCAGAAAAAGTTATTCCGGAAAATGCCATTAAAACCGGCACCTCAGGGGTAGAGCTGGCTATTCTGGCGGTACAACTGGATGAACAGGTCGCGATTCAGTTATTACAGGATTATCATCCACATGAACCGCTGACCGATGAGATGATGCGCCTGACCTATCTCAAACTGGATCAGGGTCAGGCACGGTTAAAACAACTGGCCTTGCTGGATCAGCTCGGTATGAGTCTGGATAAATACATGCGCTCCTTTGTGGTCTATGCGGCCTTCAAGATGTGTAAAGGCGCGGCCAATAAATATAACTTTCAGGTGATGTATGCGTTTATGCAGGATGGTTTCCTGGCCATGAAGCCGCTGAAATCGGCAGAAAAATTTGTCCGTGAATTTACCGCAACCGAACGCCAGATTATTGATAAAGTGCACTCTGGCGATGCGTTGCCATTTCAATAAATAGTAGTGCAGTATTTCTGCCAAGCGCACATTTTTCTGTATATTATTCATAACAATTGCATCATGATTGCTGAATAAGCCTTTAGAATCTGTCATGATGCAGACAATGCAAGATTAACCCGATTGATATGTTAGGAGTGACTCCAATGTCGAATGAAAATACAACGCCTACCCCTACCCCTGAGTCGGCACAACAGACAGACAAAGTGAGCCCATTCTTAACTGAACCTCTTCCACAAGGTACGCCGCAAGGTCAGCAACAATCCCTCGAACAACGCCTGACTGATACGCCAGTCACAGGCTCGGTGCCGAAATATAACCTGCCACGCGGTGCCAATACCGGCAACGTGGGTTCAACCACACATTTTGGTTATCAAACCGTAAACAGCGAAGAAAAAGCCCAGAAAGTGGCTGAAGTGTTCCATTCGGTGGCGAGCAAATACGACATCATGAATGACCTGATGTCTTTCGGGATTCACCGTCTGTGGAAACGTTTTGCAATCAATATGTCCGGTGTACGCCGTGGCCAGCAGGTGCTGGATATCGCCGGCGGTACCGGTGACCTGGCCAAAGTGTTTAGCCGCGAAGTGGGCCCGACCGGTCATGTGGTGCTGTCTGATATTAACGAATCGATGCTGAATGTCGGTCGTGACCGTCTGATCGATGCCGGCTGTACCAATGTCGATTTCGTTTTGGCTAATGCTGAAACCTTAGAACCATTTGCAGACAACAGTTTTGATCTTTTGACGATTTCATTCGGTCTGCGTAACGTGACCGATAAAGATGCCGCACTTGCATCGATGTATCGTGTACTCAAGCCAGGTGGTCGTTTACTGGTGCTGGAATTCTCTAAACCGGTGTTTGAGCCATTCTCTAAGCTTTACGATCTGTACTCATTCACAGCCTTGCCAATCATGGGTAAAATCATTGCCAATGATTCTGAAAGCTATAAATATCTGGCTGAATCGATTCGTATGCATCCAGACCAGCGCACCTTAAAAGGCATGATGGAAAATGCCGGCTTCCAGAATTGTGACTATCACAACCTGACTGGCGGGATTGTTGCAGTTCACCGCGGTTTTAAACTTTAAGGTTCACTCCCTATGTGGTCAATTCTGGCACTCGGTGCTGTTGAACGCGTGATTCACCATGTGATTGATCTGGATGCGATTACCCGCATCCAGCTAAATGCTTTGTCTGGTAAAATGCTGCGGGTGGTGATTGCTTCGCCGCAGCTTTCGGTCGATGTGTTTTTTGATAAAGACAAGCTTCGTCTGGAGCCGACCGCGACTGGTCATAGTGAAGCATCTTCAATCTTTGAACAGCGTCCATTTGATGCTGGCTCATCTACAGTCACCGAAGCGACTGCAACCTTGCAGGTCAGCAATGTGGTGGAATTACTCAAGCTGCTGCTGTCCGATGAAGTCGGCAATATTCCACTGCAAGGTGACTACAAGTTATTGCAGGAAATCCAGCGCATCATGCAACAGGCAGAGCTGGATCTGGCGGCGCACTTAAGTCCCTGGATTGGCCCGGCACTGGCACATGAAATTGGTAAATTTCAGCTATTACCCAAACAGCTGAAACGTACCCTGCAAAGTCAGCTATTCTTTGCCGAAGATGCCTTAAAAGAAGACAGTGGTCTGTTTGCCCCACGCTGGCAAATGGATGACCTGAATCAGGACACCCGTATCCTGAATCAAAATTTAGATCGGGTTGAAGCGAAAATCCAGCAGCTTCAGGCCCAGATCGATACCTCAAACAATTCTACTCAAGACTAGGTACGCTGCTTTATGATTCCGCATGTTTCACGTTTACTCGAACTTTGGCGCATCGCCGCGCACTATCGACTCGACACGTTGTTTCCTGCGGAAGAATTACCAGAAAAGGCCCGGCATATTCTGTCTTTGATCCGTATGCATCCGGCCGCCTGGTCCAGTCGTGAACGTAAAAACCCGCTCAAGCTAAAACTGGCTTTAGAGGAAATGGGTCCGCTGGCCATTAAAATGGGTCAGTTACTCTCTACACGTCGCGACCTGATTGCACCTGAACTTTTACAGCAACTGGTCTTGCTCCAAGATCAGGTCAAGCCCTTTGACAATGACGTGGCCAAGATGCGCATCCAGGAATCACTGAAAGCCGATGTGAATACCCTGTTTGCCCGTTTTGACACCCAGCCTCTGGCTGCTGCCTCGATTGCACAGGTTCATACCGCTGCCCTGCATGATGGCCGTGAAGTGGTGGTCAAGGTGACCCGTCCGAATATTCGCCAGCAGATTTTGCAGGATTTTGAAATTCTGCAATGGCTGGGGGACTTTCTGGAAAAACGTCTCGAAGCAGCGCGTGCCTTACATTTATCTGAAATCATTCAGGATTACCGCCAGATCATTTTAAATGAGCTGGACCTGACCCTGGAAGCGGACAATACCCGCCGCATGCGCCACCACTTTACCGGCTCGAGCATGATGTACGTGCCGGAAGTGTATATGGACAGCAAAGATGTGCTGGTGGCTGAGCGCATTACCGGAGTACCGATTTCAGATATCGCGACCTTTGACCGACTCGGCATGGATCGTGCCGATCTGGCGCGTAAAGGCCTGACCATCTTCTTTACCCAGGTGTTCCGCGATAACTTCTTCCATGCCGACATGCATCCGGGCAATGTCTTTGTCGAAACCATCAATCCGGGCAATCCGCGCTTTATCGCACTGGACTGCGCGATTATGGGCGAGCTGTCCAAACATGACCAGATGACGGTAGCACGCATGCTGCTGGCGGTCATGAACAGCGACTTTATGCAGCTGATTCAGGTGGTACATCAGGCCGGCTGGATTCCACCAGGCACCGATCAGGATGCCTTGGCACGGGAAATGCGCCGTAGTGTCGGGCCAATGGTCTCTAAACCAATGCATGAGCTGGATTTTGCCGGTATTTTGATTGAAGTGATGGACATTGCCCGTCGTTTCCATCTGGAAATTCCACCGCAACTGATGCTGCTACTCAAAACACTAGTGCATGTCGAAGGCTTGGGAACCGACCTGTATCCGGAACTGGATATCTGGAGTCTGGCCAAACCGATCCTGACCGACTGGATCAAGGCACAAATGAATCCGCAGAAAAACCTGAAAGAACTGGGACAAAAAATTCCGGATCTGCTATTAGGGGCACAGGATCTACCAACCTTGATAATTGATAGCCTGAACGGTCTGAAAAACCAGTCAGCCTGGCATGCCAAACAGCTCAATGAACTGCAAAGCATGCGCCTGCAAATGGAACTTCAGCAAAAACGTAGCTGGATGTTTGGCAGTATCATGGCCATTCTGCTGTCGATTGCGATTATTTCACCATGGTTTGTGTCGGTGCTTCTGATTGTGCTGGTGAGCGTTCTGGCAGTCTGGCGAATTTCGAAATAATTTTTTAAATAGCCTGATTCGTCAGGCTTTTTTATGCTTAAATTATTGAAAAAATAAAACAAGAATATCCAAATGAAATATAGTTTTTTATGCGCACTGTATCGCCAGAATAGACAAAAAACCTTTCTCACTGCACTACTTTACAGCTTCCCAACATGGATAGATATTTTTTTCTATATCAACCAAACAGCCCATTGGCTTGCATGGTCCCCTGCTGCCAATACCACATTCTACCGCCTGATTCATAGTGACTATTTCTGGCTCATTGTCAGCTTTAACCTGCTTCCGTTGTTATTTCTATTCTGTCTACGACAAACACAGCTAATACTAGCTTTAAAAATATGGATAGGTATTGCAGGTAGTTTCTTTCTAATTCATGCTTTTTACTGGCCAAGCTATCCTATAACCACGCTTTTGATTATTTCATTTAATCTACCTTTTTTAAATTTACGCAATAAAGAACTCATGCACACTTACATCAACCCGATGCCATGACTCTCAAGTCACCTTAGGACATATCTTGCCATTGGGTCTAAAGACGCATCGATTAAAATAAGCACACACTTGGCTGGTATGGGTTGAATCATGGTACAGATTTTACAAAAACGGGCGCCTGCGCTGACGATTCGTGCTGGCCATCTGGCACGTGAGCTGATTCTGCAACAAGGATTACAACCTGAACAGGTCGATATTATCCCCGGTGCTGCGGGTGGCCCAAAAGGAATCGGGATTCAGGGTCTGGATCAGGCGATTTTTGGCGAGTTTTTCCCACGTGCCCCACAACGGCGTACTCTCGTTGGTTCCTCGATTGGTAGCTGGCGTTTTGCCAGTATGGCTGCACATGGGGCTCAACAGGGAACCGAGCGTTTAGCTGAGCTGTATACCAACCTTTATTTCCATAAAAAAATGACCCGCCAGGAGGTCAGCGAAGTTTGCCGCGGCATGCTACTCGACCTGGTACAAGGCAAGGAAAATGATCTGGTCAATCATCCGGATTATCATCTCGCAGTCATTTCAATTAAAGCCCAGCACATTTTCCAGAGTGACAAAGTGCTGCCTTTGCTGGCCTCTGTAGCCGGAATTGTCGGAACGACTGCTGTTGCACGTAAACACAGCCGTCATTTTATGCAACGTGTGATTAGCCAGCCGAATATGGGGGAACAATTTCAAATCGCGGAAGATGGATTTACTACACATTATCATGCCCTGACCGAGCAGAGTGTATTGTCCTGGCTGATGGCCTCGGCGTCGATTCCCGGGGTAATGGCAGCGGTGAACAATATTCCAGATGCACCGCAGGGTTATTACCGCGATGGTGGTCTGATTGACTATCACATTGACCTGCCCTTTCAGAGCAAAGGCATTGTGCTCTATCCACATTTTACTGACAGCATTACTCCCGGCTGGTTTGACAAGTTATTTAAACGCACCTCAAATCCGGAAAATCAGGCACGCACCTTGCTGCTTTCTCCATCGCAGGAATATCTGCAAAGTTTGCCTTTAGGCCGCTTACCGGATCGTAAGGATTTTACCCTGAAGGGCCTAGATCAGGCAGAACGGATCAAATTATGGAAAGCCTGTATTGCTGAAAGTCAGCGTTTAGGTGATGAGTTTCTGGAGCTGGTCGAGAAGCAAAATTTTGCTGAGGTCATGAAAAGCTTGTAATTGACCGAGAATGCCCGATTATTTGTATAATTGCTTTCATTTTGTGAACTGTTGAGATTTATGCAGAAGTTTTTAGTGGTCCTGCAATACCTGTGTCTGGCCTTTGCCGTCTATCTGACTTATAGCGTGAGCATCTCGCTGTATAACCAAGATTTTATCCTGATGGAGCTGGTTGCTGATATTGGTACGATTCTGATCTGTATTGACTTGGGCGTGTTTTTATTTAGCAGTAAAACCAAAGCAGGCATTACCATGGAAGAATATGCCAAACGATTGGAACAACCACCATCGAAACTGGTCTATGTGACACGAAAAATGGGGCATCTGGGTATTTTGCTGATTATTACCAGCTGGATTGTACCGATGATCAATTCATAAAAATCAGATATAAAAAAACCTCCCGATGGGAGGTTTTCTTTTAGCAATTAAAGATTACTTTGAACCTTTAATCCCTGCTTGTAATAACAATGCGCCTAAACCACCAATTTTTTGCTCTTGTGGTTTAGCCACTTGAGGTTTCTTGCCCTGAGGACGCTCACCTTGCGGACGCGCTTGCTGTGGACGTTTGCCTTGAGGCTTACGCTCACCGCGCTGTTCATTGTTTTCACGACGTGGCTGACGTGGTGCTTTTGCCGGCGCTTCAGAACCTTCAGGACGCATCGATAAGTTCACACGATTACGTTCAGCATCCACATTCAAGACCCGCACTTGCACGATTTGACCCGGTTTCACCACTTTATGCGGATCCGCGACAAATTCATTGGCAAGTTCAGAAATATGTACCAAACCGTCTTGATGCACACCGACATCGACAAATGCACCGAAGTTAGTGACATTGGTCACCACACCTTCAAGCTGCATGCCTTCAGACAATTGCGCAACTTCAGTAATGTCATCACGGAACTTCGCCGTACGGAATTCTGGACGCGGGTCACGACCCGGTTTTTCCAGTTCGCTTAAAACATCTTTGATAGTTGGCAGACCGAACTTCTCATCTGCAAATTCTTCAGCATTGACCTGACGAATGATTTCAGTATTGCCAATGATATCTTTCACTGTCGTCGCTTTCGCTTCAACAATTTTAGATACAAGTGCATAAGATTCTGGATGCACTGCAGATGCATCGAGTGGCTCAGAACCATCTTGAATACGCAAGAAGCCTGCTGCCTGCTCAAAAGTACGCTCGCCTAAACGTGGCACTTTCTTCAAGGACTGGCGATTATCAAAACGGCCATTTTCCTTACGGAATTCCACAATTTGCTGTGCAATCGATTTATTCAGACCTGCGATATAACCCAAAATCGCCGCAGATGCCGTGTTGACATCGACACCCACCGAGTTCACACAGTCCTCTACCACTGCTTCAAGGGTTTTCGCCAGACCAGTCTGGTTCACATCATGTTGATACTGACCCACACCAATCGATTTCGGATCGATTTTTACCAGTTCAGCCAATGGATCCTGTAAACGGCGTGCAATTGACACTGCACCACGAATCGACACATCCAGCTCTGGCAGTTCTTGTGATGCCAGTTCTGATGCTGAATATACCGAGGCACCTGCTTCAGACACAGATACACGGGTCAGTTTAAGATCGCTATTCGCCGCCATCATTTCAGCCACTAAAGCTTCAGTTTCACGGCTTGCCGTCCCATTACCCACTGCAATCAGGTCAACATTGAACTCGCGGCATAAACGTGCCAGTTCAGCCAATGAACCTGCTTTATCATCTTTGGGTGCAAATGGATAAATCGTGCTGTGTGCCAGCACATCACCCGATGCATTCACCACAGCCAGTTTCACACCGGTACGGATACCCGGGTCAACGCCCAGAGTGGTGCGCGCGCCTGCAGGAGCAGAAAGCAGTAAATGACGCAAGTTTTCAGCGAATACGTTCATGGCTTCTGTTTCAGCAGCCAGACGTTTTTCAGTCAGCAATGAATGTTCAATGCTTGGACGCACTTTGCCAAGCCAGAACAGTTTTGCAGTTTGCTTCAAGAAGTCCTGACGTGCTTGCGGCTGAATCGTTTCTAAATTGTATTCAGTCTCAATGCGTGCCAATGGTGCAGCATCTTCGCCATCCACTTTCAGGCCCAGGACGTTTTCTTGACGGCCACGCAGCATCGCCAATAAACGATGTGAAGGCACTTTGTTCAGGTTTTCAGAGAAATCGAAATAATCACGGAATTTTTTACCGACTTCTTTCTTTTCTTCAGAAGCAACCAAACTTTTCAGCACTGCAGTTTTGGCAAAAGTGGCTTTCAGTTCAGTGGTCAGCGCGATATTTTGTGCCCAGTCATCAATCAGGATATGCTGGATCGCATCAAGCTGGCTTTCAGTATCTGGATAATCGTCATGGCTAAAACCGGCCAATGCGTCGCTTGGATCTACCGCTTCAGCAAAAATTTTCTCGGCGATTGGGCCTAAACCGGCTTCCTTGGCCTTAAATGATTTACTGGTACGTTTTGGACGGTACGGTGCGTAAATTTCTTCTAATGCATTTTTGGTTTCAGCTGCATTCACACGCGCCAACAAATCATCAGACAATTTATCTTGTTCTTTGAGTGATTCAATCACCTTGTCACGGCGCTCATACAAATCACGCAAGTATGATAGACGCGTATCGAGTTGACGTAGTTGCGTATCGTCTAAGCCTTGCGTTACTTCTTTACGGTAACGTGCAATAAAAGGAACACTGGCACCTTCATCAATAAGCTTGATGGCAGCTTCAACTTGGTTTGGACGTACGGCAAGTTCTTTTGCCAACTGCTGAACTAAGTCAGTCATCGTGTTTGATCCCACAAGGATAAGTACTAAATGGCATGATTATAAAGACCGGGCCTATAAAATCCACCATTGTTTTTATTAATTTGTCTCAACTTTATATTATGAAGTGCGACAGTTTTCAGCTTTTCTGAATATAGTTTGCATGAACTTTGCTTTTTATGTTGCTCCAAATCATATTTTTTGTCCATTTAGATGTATATATTTGGTATCTATGTCTTGATTTTAACTGCAATATTTGGTGCTTTAGAGCATAGTCAATTAATATCAATGAATCGTATACTCAAAGCATATTTCATTTTTTGTTTATGACGACAATAAAGAATAAAGGAGCATCTCATGAGTTTAGTTGTACCTGCTGAAAAAGCCGATGCCGTACATACCGAAACAGACCGAGTCGAACGCATCTTGGTTGTTGATGATGATGTTCGTCTGCGTACCCTATTGCAACGTTTCCTCGAAGATAAAGGCTTTGTGGTGAAAACTGCACACGATGCCACGCAGATGGATCGACTTTTACAGCGGGAACTGTTTTCTCTGATCGTGCTCGACTTTATGCTTCCGGTTGAAGATGGTTTAAGTATCTGTCGTCGTTTACGCCAATCCAATATCGATACGCCCATTATTATGCTGACCGCGCGCGGCAGCGATTCTGACCGTATTGCAGGGCTTGAAGCCGGTGCGGACGATTACCTGCCTAAACCGTTTAATCCGAATGAATTGCTGGCGCGTATTCGTGCGGTATTGCGTCGTCAAGTGCGTGAAGTACCGGGCGCACCGAGCCAGCAAATGGAAGTGGTCTCATTTGGCCCCTGGTCACTGGATTTATCAACCCGTACATTGACCCGTGAAGGTCAAGTCGTGACTTTAACCACAGGTGAGTTTGCGGTATTGAAAGCTCTGGTTCAGCATCCACGCGAACCGCTCACCCGTGACAAGCTGATGAATCTGGCACGTGGTCGTGAATGGGGTGCCATGGAACGTTCGATTGATGTTCAGGTGTCACGTTTACGCCGTCTGGTTGAAGAAAATCCGGCGCGTGCGCGTTATATCCAGACCGTTTGGGGTGTGGGTTATGTGTTTGTTCCAGATGGTGCGGAGTAAATTAATACCTTGATTCATGACGGAGTCTGATGGTTTAAGCTCATTTATAGGGTTTAACCTGCGGTTCGCCTTACTTTTGTTTCGACAAAAGTAAGCAAAACCATTGTCATCCGCAAAACTCGACAACCTCCGTCATTCAAGCAATTCTCTCGCAGAAACATCATTGATCATCTTAAGTCTTGCCTCAAACAGTTGCGGATGACCTTAACGTGTATCCAACTACGGGGGAAGCCTCCCCTTTTGAGCAAAAGGACGCAGTGTGAAACTCGACCCCATCGACCCACAAAAATTTACCGATTTTGTTACCTACTCAGAAAAAAAACGCACCCGTGGGGAACGCTTTCTTGATAAGATCAAACCACGTTCTGCCGCCATGCGTACCACAGTTCTGGTGGTCTTTGTGGTCTGTTTCAGCCTGTTCATGTCTTTGTGGTTCTTCTGGCGTACCTTATTTTTACCTGAAATCCAGCAACATGCGCGCTATCTGGCCATGGAACTGGAAATTCTCAATAATCCCGATCTACGCCTGTATCATAAACAGCAGGAAGTCGATATTGATACCTGGTTAAAAAACCGCGTTGGTATTGAATATGTGACCAATCCGGCAGAGTATCCCACTGTTCGGGAAAAAGTGATTGCAGAATTTTTTACCCGGCAGATCGAAACCAAGCTGGCCAAAGAACTACGTATTGAAGAAGCCACAGTCTATTTCCAGTTTAAACCAAGCCCGCGCATCTGGATTCAGACCCCTGAAATGAATGGTCACTGGGTGCAAGAGCCTTTAAAGACCTATGCCAATTACAGTAATGAGCTGATTCTGGGCTGGTTACTGGGCACGCCGATTATTGTCGGTATTATTATCCTGACCCTGGTGCGTCAGCTGAACCGTCCTTTACGCCGCTTGCAGAATGCCGCCAACAGTTATAGCCGCATCGGTTCAGCACCCTATCTGGACACCAATCATGGCCCACTGGAAATCCGTCAGGTCAATCATGCCTTTAACCAGATGATTTATACCTTGGACCAGACCGAGCGGGAACGCCGCATCATGCTGGCCGGCATTTCACATGACTTGCGCACGCCTTTAACGCGGATTCGTCTCAGTGCCGAAATGATGCCCGATGAAGACTTTCTCAAAGAAGGTCTGATTTATGATGTGGAAGATATGGACGCGATTCTGGATCAGTTCATTTCCTATATGCGTGATGGTTCCGATGAAGAACCACAGGACACCAATGTCAATGTATTGCTTCAGGAACTGGTCAAGCAGTTTAAACCGCTCGACATCCGTTTCAGTCCGCAAGAAATACCGTTGATTCAGGCGCGCAGCATGTCGCTAAAAAGACTGATTGGCAACCTGATCAATAACTCGAAACGCTATGGTTCAGAACCGATTGAAATCTCTGCACATGTCGAGGAAAACCAGCTGTTAATTTGTGTTGCAGATCATGGCGAAGGCATTCCGGAAGACCAGATTGAAGCGCTGATGCAGCCTTTTGTACGGGGAAATTCAGCACGAACCGTCCAAGGCAGTGGCTTGGGACTGGCCATTGTGAAACGGATTGTCGATATTCACCAAGGTCAATTACGCATTCATAATCGCCCTGAAGGCGGACTTGAAGCCATCATCTCACTCCCCTTGAATCAGCTTAACCCAGAGATGCCTCCCCCAGCCACCACACTTGATAAAATCCGCCAAACACTGACTGATCGCTTTTAAGAAACGATCAGTCAGTGAGCAAATGATTTTGTAGTTTTTCTATACAATTCATTTTATATTTCATTAATTCAATCACTTAAAAATCATCATTTTTTATTATACCTACATTTAGCTAAAAAATTAGACCTTAGCCTAACACCTATGCACAATACATTTTTTGAGCGGTACAATCCGTCTCATAGTTTAAGAATTAATGAGAGTTAAAATGTCTTTAGATCGTATCCGTTTAGCCTCCCTACACAACAAAGTCATCAGTCCAGAACAAGCGGCTGAATTCATCAAAGATGGCATGACTGTGGGTATGAGTGGCTTTACTCGCGCGGGTGAAGCGAAGGCGGTTCCTTTAGCTTTAGTTCAACAAGCAAAAGCAAATCCATTAAAGATCACGTTAATTACTGGTGCATCACTAGGAAACGATCTAGACAAACAACTGACTGAAGCTGGCGTACTGGCACGTCGTTTACCGTTCCAGGTCGACAATACTTTACGTAAGGCGATCAACAACGGCGAAGTGATGTTCATCGACCAGCATTTGTCTGAAACTGTTGAACAAATGCGTAACCAACAGCTGAAAAAACCAGATGTTGCGATCATTGAAGCGGTTGCAATCACTGAAGATGGCGGCATCATTCCAACCACATCTGTAGGTAACTCTGCAAGCTTTGCAATCTTTGCTGAAAAAGTAATTGTAGAAATCAATACCAACTTAAGCCCGGCATTTGAAGGCTTACACGATATCTATATCCCGTCATACCGTCCAACGCGTCAAGCGATTCCTTTGACTCAAGTGGATGAGCGTATCGGGACACATGCGATCAATATTGATCCATCTAAAATTGTCGGTATCGTATTCAACAATGACTTGCACGACTCACCATCTACAGTGACTGCACCAGATGATGAGACGCAAAGCATCGCCAATCATTTGATCGCTTTCTTTGAAAAAGAAGTGGCTGAAGAGCGTCTACCGAAAAACTTAGGTCCATTACAGGCGGGGATTGGCTCAATTGCCAACGCAGTATTGACCGGTCTGAAAGATTCGAACTTCGAAGACTTGATCATGTACTCAGAAGTACTACAAGACTGTACCTTTGAATTGATTGATGCAGGCAAAATGAAGTTTGCTTCAGGTTCTTCGATTACCCTGTCTGCTAAATATGGCGAGAAAGTATTTAACAACCTGGAACAATACAAAGACAAACTGGTATTACGTCCACAGGAAATTTCGAACCATCCTGAACTGGTACGTCGTTTAGGTATTATCGGTATCAACACGGCACTTGAGTTTGATATTTACGGTAACGTGAACTCGACTCACGTCTGCGGTACCAAAATGATGAACGGTATTGGTGGTTCAGGTGACTTCGCACGTAATGCGCACCTGGCGATCTTCGTGACCAAATCTATTGCGAAAGGTGGCGACATCTCTTCTGTAGTGCCTTTTGCTTCACATATCGACCATGCGGAACACGATGTAGATATTCTGGTAACTGAACAAGGTTTGGCAGATCTTCGTGGTTTAGCGCCACGTGAGCGTGCCCGTGCAGTGATTGATCACTGTGCACACCCAATGTATCGTGATGCCCTGAATGATTACTTTGACCGTGCTTCTGTAAAAGGCGGCCATACGCCTCATCTGCTTCGTGAAGCGCTGTCTTGGCATTCAAACTTCGAAGAAAATGGTCACATGCTGGCTGTTGAAGCTGCAGTAAAAACTGCATAATTGACTGCATTCGAAAAACGCCCTACGGGGCGTTTTTTTATGGGATTTTTATCTTTCTTGAATAGCCATAAGCAGACTCTCTGGACAAAATCATCAGGCTATCATTCATATTCTCGTCCAATCTTCATGCTGCCAATATGCTGTAGAAATCCCCTTCTGATGCTCAAGGACTTTAAATTCTGATTCTTCACCCTCATACTTAAACACAAGAGTAAATTAGAGACATGACATGCGCGTAGATATCTGGTCAGATGTGGTTTGCCCCTTCTGCTATATTGGTAAAAAACGTTTAGAAGCAGCTGCACAAGAAGCAGGCATTGAACTTGAAGTGCATTGGCACAGTTACCAGCTCGACCCTGAAGCACCAGTGCGCCAGGAAGTGTCCAATTCTGAGCGTCTGGCACAAAAATATGGTCGTAGCGTAGCTGAAGTCGAAGAAATGCAGCGTAATATTGCCGAGATGGCCAAAGCTGAAGGCATTGAATTTAACTGGGAAGGTGCCAACTCAGGCAATACTTTCAATGCGCATCGTATTATTCATCTGGCGCAAAGCAAAGGTTTGGGTACTGATGCACAGGAAGCTTTCTTCTATAGCTATATGACGCAAGGCTTGGCCATTGGAGAGCGTGAAACACTGGAAGATGTCGCAGCACGTATTGGCCTGAATCCGGTCGAGGTCGATGACTTACTGGACTCTGATGAATTTTCTGATTTTGTCAAATTTGATCAGGAAGTGGCACAGGATCAGCTCAAAGTGACTGGTGTACCTTTCTTTGTTTTTGATCAACGTGTGGCCTTGGCAGGCGCGCAGCCTAAAGACGTGTTCTTGCAGGTTTTTGAGAAAGCGCTGGAGACTGCAGCAGAAAATCCGGCTGAATAATACTCAACAGAGAGTTGCAATACGCCTAGGCAATCGAACTCAGAAAATTTATAAAAACATCCCCATTTCAGATGGGGATGTTTTTTGCATGTCATTTACACTCATTGACTTAGTCGACCAGAAAACTAATTTTTAAATTTACACGATATTCCGTGATTTTATTTTCTTTGATGACCACCTTCTGTTCATTGATCCAGGCACCTTGTACATTTTTGATGGTTTCTGTGACTTTTTGAATACCGGTTTGAATCGCATCTTCAAAGCTTTTCGTACTGCTTGAATTAACTTCCACCACTTTTGCAATTGCCATAATGAAACTCTCATTGTAAACATGAATGAAAATCCATCTTAGTTCATTCCCACAGGATTGCAGCAGCGCGTAAACAAGCGACAGCAAAAACTTACATGGATTGAACAAAGCTTTCATCTGAGCAGATGAAAATCTGTTGACCTTATTTTGGCAGTTCATGGTATTCAAATTTCCATTGTGACTAACAACCATAAAAGCCCCATAAACAGCTGAACCCCAGACTAGAGCAAATACACTAATATATTGTTTTGTAGAATAATTTTTCTAATTTTTTAGGTGCTGCTTTTGCCGAATCTATCATTTTCTATTCAGCCTTATTTGCTATGATTTCACCCGAATCAAGTTTAAATACTCTCCCCTCTGTTCAAGTTGTTGAACACCCTGATATTAAAGGTCGTCCCATGAATGCTCTTAAATTTGCTTTCGCAGCAACTGTTATAGCTTTTTCTGTTCAAGCATCAGCGCAAATGGCACAAGTGGTTTATCTGTCAGACTTTCCGGCAAGCAAAGCACCTGCTGAAACTGTAAATACAGAAACTGCAACGCCGGCAACTGAAAAAACTGCTTAATACCCAAAAAGTTTTTATGCAAACAGGCTGATTGATTCAGCCTGTTTTTTTATATCGATTTAATTTAGCTGCTCTCTGAAGAAAATCTGTATTTTAAAAATTATCGATCATTTCATATTTTGTTATTTTCCATTGATATTGATCGCTTTTTTGTCATTAAATTTACTAGTTTATAAATATAAAACAGTTAAAATAAATCACTATTTCATGTGATCTACGCATATAATTGTAGCAATATAAAAATACTGATAATACAAAAGCATTGTTATGAACAGACTTCAGGCATTGGTGCAGGGCAAAATTTCACCTCAGTCCATTTCTATTGATTTTCTGATTGAAATGGCAGAACGCCATACAGATCCTCATTCTGCTGAATACAAATTAATCGAGTTGGCGCTGAATATGGTGCTGGCCCAAACTTTGGATAAAGCGCTAAAACATATCTAGAGATATAAAATGAACGCTTTAAAAAAAGCACACTTAGTCAAGGAATTACATGAATTGATCCAGCAACTGGAGCATCAGGCTCTACCTCTGTACGACGTGGCCCGTTTCAAAAAAAGAATTCGTGATATCTTTAATCTTTGTGATGAACCTATTTTTAAAAATCAGATTTTAGCGTTTAAAGCCCAGACCCAGCCTGAACTTGCTGCCTATCAATTTTCCGCCAGTACCCCCTATCATCTAAGTTTTTGTGGTTATTTCACTGAAATTCCAGCTCTGGAAAAGGCACTGTATACCCAGCCAGATATAGGCTGGGCAATTCTACATCATCCTGAGCGTGGCTGGCAGGTCTGGCTAATTCCGGCACCGAAGCATCCTGCACTAAACAGTGAATGGAATGAGTTACAACAATGTTCTATCTGGCTGTCACAGCAACAATTGACAACCGGTCTGCAAGCGGCTCCTCCATTGACTGTACCGGCCTTATCCCTGAATGAAGCAGAAGCTAGCTTAAAAGCGGCGGCAACGACTCGATATCATCGTGGCCGACAAAAAGCAAAAATCAACTCATTAAGCTTAAATCATTCAGATGAACCACACATTCAGATACAGGCCACGTCTGAGTATCTAGATCATCCATTACCCACTGAAACTGCGATTGTGCAGGAAAAAATTATTGTCCCAGAAGTGATCGATTTTCCCACCGAAATTCAACTGGGAGACGTGATTGCGCAGGTTCAGCCTTTGACTCCGGAAGATACCAATCTCCAGCGGCTTTGTGCTTTAGAATTGGAACCTGATGTCGGGCATCCAGCCTATCTGGATATTGTGCTGTATTATGCCGCAGAAGATCACTGGCAGGCACGCCAAGTTTATTTGGTGGAGCAGCTGAATCTGCAAGGCCAGTTTATTAAATATCTGATGCTTTTGGGTGCATCAAGTCAATTACAGGCGCACTATTGTATTGAGCATTGGTTGAGTCAGCATCAGTATCAGGCTGCTGCGATTAAATCGCTGTCGTGGCCTCAATTAAGTACAGGTTTCACGCAATTGCATCTGTTGTCAAAAGCCTATTTGCAACAAGCAGAAATAGTCTGGACACAACCCGATTATTATCCTTATATTCCGGCAGATTCGATTCAGAAACAAAAATTTATCTCATTTGAGGAAGCCCTTGCGGATTTCTCTACACCGATACTCTTATTGCAAGAACATCAGCGAATACGCGTGATTCATGGTGAAAAACGCCTGTCTCTCGCAGAGGATGAACTGGCCTATCCATCTATCTTGCTGCAACGTGATCAACAGCTAAACTGGCAAAAAATTCACACGATTATTTTAATGATGTCGCAACCCATTCAGGTCATGGAGCTTTATCAGGCAATTCAGACTCAAATCATTGAATAATTGCTGTTATTTTGTAGCTTTAACTTGCTTTTTATCGCTATATTTAAGAAAACTACAGCTGAATAAAAGAATACAAGAGTAATAAATATCTCATGCAAATAAATCGAATTACTCAGATCTTCCTGCTCTCTCTTGGCATGGGAATCAGCAGTAGCATGTCTTGGGCAAATTCAGTAAAAGATGCTTCTTCAGACCAGGAAAAAAACTCGGAGAGTGTTGAGCCGGCACGTTCAGGACTTCTGGATCAAATTCCGCGTTTGATTGATGCAACACCAACCATTCTTCCAGAGCAGTCGAATACCGCCATCGTCCCGCCAACGCTAGAAACGGAAAATCATTCATGGGCCGATCAGAAACAGAAAAGCATCCGAGAATGGGCAGATCGTACTGCGCATAAAATTGATAACTGGTTTGGTGAAACTGATCCGGATCAGCCGGCTGCCGCCACACTGCGTGTCATTTTGGATAATCGCTGGGATGAATATGAGGGCTATGAGATTAAGCCCCGTATCCGTGGCAGAATCAAACTTCCCACCTTAGAACAAAAGCTGAGTCTGGTCTTCGGTGATGACAGTCTGGACAATGAATTAGACAGTAATGTCGCGATTACCAATGAAAATCCGGCAACATCTGGAGATAAGCGTCTCGATACCAAGCGCGCACGTCAGGATAACAGCTCATTCGCGTTACGCTGGTCGGAATGGTCAGACCGGATTCCTTTTGAAACCGATCTGGATCTGGGTTTACGCTCCGGAGATGATATTTACCTGCGCGTTAAAGCCAGTAAAGATTGGACACTGGAAAATGACTACTTTTTTCATGCCGAACAGATTTATCGCTACGGGATTCAAAGTGAAAACTATTTGCGTACCAATCTGGAACTGATCCATGCCCGTCCCAATCAGGCATTTTTTTCCAATCAGCTCAGTCTGACCTATGCAGATGATCAAGATGATGATCTGACCTGGGACAACTATACCTTTAGGCAACATCAGTTTTTTCAGGACAACCGTTTTAGCTATGGTATTTATACCGGCGGTTATCTAAATGACAAAGATCTACGTCTGAATCGCTGGGGACCATATGTGTCTTGGAGACAGCCTTTTTTACGTGAATGGTTTTTTGTCCAGACCGACCTCAACTATCTGAATGATCATCGCGAAGATCGTGATCACTATGTTGGTGCTTTGGTGCGTTTAGAGGCATTGTTTTAAACTCAAGCGCGGTGCAAAGCTAAAAAATCCCTCCGTAGAGGTAATGCTGACCAGTTAAAGAGTTTAGAAATAGACTCTTTAATTTTTTAGTCATTCACGGCGGAGTATTAATGTCATAAATCAAATTCTTGTAAATTATTTGTTACTTTGGTTTCGCCCAAATGAGAAGCGAAGCTTCGCAAGGAAGGCATCTTGCGGAGCAACACTCCTCACCGCAAAACTCGTCAGCCACCATCGATTAGTAAATTTGTCGCAGAAACAATCATTTTTAAATCTTGCGGTGCAATACACCTCATGCCTCAAACAGTTGCGGATGACTTTTCTATCTATCAGATATAATCATGAATTTGAAAAAGAAAATGCCAGTCAATTCCTTAACTGACTGGCATTACTCCGTAGAGGGATTTTTTAGCTTAGAGCATCATGTATTAAGCAAGCAACAAGCTATTGATACGCTTCACATACTCAGCAGGATTTTCTGGTAATCCACCTTCTGCAATCACCGCCTGATCAAAGATCACATTGGCCAGATCGTCAAACTGCGCTGAGTCATCCAGTTTTTTCACCAAAGGATGTTCCGGATTGATTTCCAGAATCGGCTTCATATCCGGTACAGGCTGACCTGCATCTTTCAGCATACGGATTAATTGTGGAGATAGTTCCCCTTCTCCAGTCACCAGACAGGCCGGTGAATCGACCAGACGCGTAGTCACGCGCACTTCTTTGGTCTTGTCTTTGAGTGAATCAGTCAGCTTCTCGACCACCGGTTTAAACTGGGCTGCGGCTTCTTCAAGTGCTTTTTTCTCTTCAGCATCCTGAAGATCGCCCAAATCAACTGCACCCTTAGACACGTTTTGCAACGGCGTGCCATCGAACTCATTCACAAAGTTCATCGCCCATTCATCTACGCGTTCGGTCATGAGCAGAACTTCAATGCCTTTTTTCTTGAACAGTTCTAACTGCGGTGAATTCTTTGCAGCATTCAGGCTGTCTGCAGTCACATAATAGATGGCTTTCTGACCGTCTTTCATGCGTGCTTTATAGTCTGCCAATGAAGTGCTGACTTCATCATTGTTCGAGGTTGCATAACGCAGCAGTTTCAAAATACGTTCACGGTTGGCAAAATCTTCGCCTAGGCCTTCTTTCAAGACTGAAGCAAATTCCTGATGGAAAGTCTTGAATTTTTCCTGATCTTTTTCATCTTCAGATTTGGCCAGATGATCCAGAATCGTCAGGATACGGCGGGCATTCCCGTCACGAATGGTTTTCACATCGCGGCTTTCTTGCAGTAACTCACGGCTGACGTTCAGTGGTAAATCGGCACTGTCTACCACGCCTTGTACAAAGCGCAGGTAATTCGGAATCAGATTATCCGCATCATCCATAATAAAGACGCGTTTCACATACAGCTTGATGCCGGCTTTTGATTCACGGGTGAAAATGTCATGTGGGGCTTTGCTTGGAATATACAATAACTGGGTATATTCAGTACTGCCTTCCACCCGGTTATGCGCCCAAGCCAATGGCGCCGTGAAATCATGGCTTAAGTTTTTATAGAACTCGACATATTGTTCTTCAGTAATTTCAGACTTGCTCCGTGTCCAGAGTGCGCTGGCCGAGTTAATCGCTTCCCACTCATCAGTCTTGACATACTGGCCACCTTTCGGTGTTTCACCTTCAGCCGCTTCTTCCTCCTGCCAGACTTCTTTTTGCATCTGGATTGGCAGGCTGATGTGGTCTGAGTATTTATTAATAATTTGCTTAACCTTATGGCTTTGCAAATAGTCCAGCGCATCTTCACGCAGATGCAGAATAATATCGGTACCACGGCCTGCTTTTTGAATTTGCTCAACTTCAAATTCACCAGTGCCGCCACTAATCCAGCGTACACCTTCAGATGCATCTGCACCGGCACGACGTGATTCTACCGTGATTTTGTCTGCCACAATAAAACCGGAATAGAAACCGACCCCAAACTGGCCAATCAACTGGGCATCGGCCTTCTGGTCACCGGTCAGTTTAGACATAAAGTCTTTGGTGCCCGATTTGGCAATGGTGCCTAAATTATCAATGGCTTCCTGTTCGCTTAGACCAATTCCGTTATCTGAAATGGTAATGGTTTTATTCTCTGCATCAAGGCTGACACGAACGCGTAAATCCGGATCATTTTCATAAAATTCGGGATGATTGATCCCTTCAAAACGCAATTTGTCACAAGCATCCGAGGCATTCGAAATCAGTTCGCGCAGAAAAATTTCAGGGTTTGAATAAAGCGAATGGGTCACGAGATGTAGTAACTGAGCCACTTCAGCCTGGAAACTATGTTTTTGTGCGTTAGACTCGCTCATTAATCACTCCTTTTATTTTAAATACAGGTCAATACTGTTGCCTATATGAATGGAGTGAGTTCCTCAATTTTCAATAGTCAGTTGTATATTTTTTCACAAGATATTTTTGAGCACTTGATCTGGCAGGGTTTTAATCTTTGCCAGACCGACTGTCAGACTTAATAAGGCCCAAGCTTATAAATGCGCTGAAACTGCAAGTCCAGTTGCTGTTGCCGCATATTATAGACTTGGTTCAGGCAAGAGACCGATTCCAGACACTGGTCGCGAAACTGCAACCATTTGACCTGATCACGCTGAATCACTGAACGCGTGCCCATCGGAACCATACGCCGTAAGATATGATAGCTGGTACTCATTTTGACATCGGCATCATTAAGCAGACGATGTTCACAAATGGCTTTTTCGGTCACGGTTTCAGCTTTCTGACAATCAAAACTTGCGGCATAGGCAGGTGCGACCAACAGGCCGCAGAAGATCACAATACTCTTCATTAAAAATCTCATGCTGATCTTCCTTATTATTCAATTATTAAGTCGTATTCAATTAATATTTACTTTATTCGTTTTAATATATTTGAACATTGCCAATCTGCTCAATTTCAATAGGTTATAAATCGTTGTTATTTTGAAAAAAAAGCCTCATAAAAGATGAGGCCTTTGGAAAATCAATCCAGAAATATGAAAGCTTAGAATTTATAGCTATAGCCGACTGTATATACCCAAGGATTAACTTTCAGCTCACCAATGTTCGTACCATTGAGCTCTAAGTCTGTTTCAACCTGAGCATAACGCACATCTGCATATACACCCCAGTTTTTGGCATCGGCTGGCTGAAAGTTGAAACCGATCTGACCGGCTACACCATAGGCGACATCCGCCTCCAATTTAGCACCTTCAATTGCAATTTCTTCATCCCAAGGAACCACTACGGTTGCACCAATACCGACATAAGGAGTAAAGCGGGTTGAATTTTTAAAGTTGTATTTAGCGGTCACTGTAGGTGGTAAATGTTTGAAACTTGCTACGTTCTCCCCTACACCTTCAATGCTTACATCATGTTTAAAAGGCGTCGCCAATAAAAGCTCTACAGAAATAGGAGAGTTATCAAAAAAATACTCAACAGATGGAGTAAAACCAATTTCATTACTTACTTCTGCTTTTCCAGCAATATTCAATGTCCCGTTGTCGTCATTCTGTGGCGCCAAAACAGAACCACCAACTTTCACTTGCCATTGACCTGCCATCGCCGATGCAGAAAGACCCATTAATGCAATTAGAGCAAATTGTTTTAACATTTTAAAATACCCCACTGGAAGATTATTTATTAAGAATTTAAATATTAATTTAATGATAAACGTGGAGGGATTTAACATGCAATAGAGATTATAAAACTAAATTATAAATATTATTTAAGTTATTGTTTTTATATATTATTTATTTTAAATATACTAAATTGGTTGGTTTTAATACCAACCAATCTAATCAGATTTAAATAAGGTTATTTAAAGAAATAAACTCATTTTTATATTTAAAACCATTAAAACATGTATTTTAAATATATATTATAAAGCCATTTAAAATACCCCTTGAGTGAATTTAATATTCACTCAAGTCCGTATAATTAAATTACAGCACCATCGCCGCGATCCAGCCAAAAATCATCAGCGGGATATTAAAATGAATGAAGGTTGGAACCACACTATCCTTCATATGGTCATGCTGACCATCCATATTCAGACCGGATGTTGGGCCTAGAGTTGAATCTGACGCTGGAGAGCCGGCATCGCCTAAAGCCGCCGCAGTCCCGATAATGGCAATGGTCGCAGCCGGGCTGAAACCAAACTGGATACACAGCGGAACATAAATAATCGCCAGAATGGGAATAGTCGAGAAAGACGAACCAATGCCCAATGTGATCAGCAAACCAATCAACAGCATCAGAAATGCGGCCAGTGCCTGACTATTACCAATCCAGTTTACTGATGCTTCAACCAAGGTTGGTACCTGATTAGTCGCTTCAATCACCGCGGCAAAGCCTTGTGCCGCAATCATGATAAAGCCAACTAGCGCCATCATGCGCATACCAGTAATGATCACATCATCCGCTTCTTTCCATTTAAAGATCCCGGCACAACTCAGGATCGCGACACCGACCAGACCAGCCAGAATCATCGAGTCTGAATAAAGCTGTACCGCCAATGTGGCAATAACTGCAAGACCTGCCATCCAGATGGTAAATTTGGCAATCTGCGGTTTAACCTGCTCAGCCACACCCAATTCAGCGGAAATACTTTGCTGTTCCTGGACATGAATATCTTGATATTGACGTGGTTTGCGATAGCTAATAAAGATCGCCACCAATAAGCCTACAAACATCCCGAATACTGGAATTGCCATCGCAGATGGAATCTGGTCATAGCTAATTTCAAATCCGTATGGCTTACCAAAGGTATTGATGTTATGACCCAGAATGTCATTCAGGAAGATTGCACCAAAACCGACTGGAATCAGCATATAGGTCCCCACCAGACCAAATGTCAGCAAACAGGCAATCAAACGACGGTCGAGCTTTAAATGGTTAAATACAGTCAATAATGGTGGAATCAGGACTGGAATAAAGGCGATATGTACCGGAATCACGTTCTGGGAAAATACCGCAGCAATGGCTACTGTAAAAAAGATCAGATATTTCACCCGGTTTTGTGCTTTAAAATCAGCCTCACCTTTTAAGGTGTTGATCATTTTATACGCCAACAAATCCGGCAAACCTGAACGTGCCAACGCCAAAGCAAATGCACCTAAAATACCGTAAGCCAAGGCAATTTTGGCACCGCCGCCCAAGCCATTGTTAAACGCGTCCAAGGTTCCCTGAAGGCCAAGACCTGCCAGTAAACCACCCGTAACAGCACCAATGACCAGGGCAAAAACCACAGGTACACGTGCCAATGAGAGTCCGAACATGACTCCAATAGCAGCAAGAATTGCGAACATAATGAATCGGAATAGAGAGAAAGCGGCTATTTTATCAGAAAATTCGGATAAAAATTCCGCCACTTTTCCTTTCAGCAGTCATGTTCAGTGCTGAGGCTGATTAAACGACTTCAGCAGATTGACGCTGAATAAAGTGATCAATTAATTGAGCCACTTGTTCTGGCTGGCTCAGAATTGCCCAGTGATTGGCGTCCAGTTCCACTTTAGAGAAATTATCGACCCATTTTGCCATCTCATCGACCAGATCAGGCCCGACAAACTGGTCATATTTCAGTACAATCGCTTGTACCGGACAGATGGCAAAGCGCTGCCGTGGTCGGGCCAAACGCGGTAAAAAATTGGCCCGATACAGGTTTACCCCATACTTGCCATCTTTGACGATCTTCGGGTTCAGCGGCAGATCGTCCCGTCTTTCTAATTGCCGGACAATCTTGGCCCAGCGCTGCGGATTAAAAAAATTCCAGGCCAAGGGGGCTAGTAAAGGCAACTGAAATACCGCGATATACCAGGACTTGCTCATTTGCTTTAAAAATTTTGCTTTGTCTTGATTGAACTGCTCGCGCATCCAGAAAGCATGCATGATCCAGACAAGGGCCAGACAGCGTACTATAAGACAGAATTCGGCCTTTGAATCTTAAATCTGTGACAGATTCCCAAGACTGAATTGAACCCCAGTCATGCGCTGCCAGATGAAAACCACGATTCAGCAATACCTTGCTCACTACCTCTTCCAGATCCTGACTTAAGCGTGCCAAGCGGTAATCCGAGATTTTTTGAGGAATACTGGACTCACCTGCGCCGCGCACATCGTAGCTCACAACAAAATAATCCTGACTCAAATAAGCAATGACTGGCTCCCAAACCGCTTGATGATCGGGGTAGCCATGAACCAGTACCAATGCCGGCCGTGTGGGCTGTCCGTAAGTTTTAACGCAAAGACGCTGCTGATCCGTGGTATCGACCCATTGCATTTCCATGTTTTGATCCTGTTGTTGTTATTGACCGCATAGTTTATAAATCGGAATAATTTATCAATGCCAGCGCATTTTTGTTGCTCTAGTATGCATAACTACACAAGAAAAAAGAATGTCAGCATGAGCCTATTCCAGAAAATTCAAAAACTGCCTTTGGTTTCAAAATTTATTCTGAACCGCTATGCCCCCTATCGTGGTGCAGGCATCGAAATTGATAAAATTGATTTTAATCATTATCACATTCGGGTCAAAATGCCACTGACCCGTAAAAACCAGAATATTGTCGGCGTCCATTTTGGTGGCAGCTTATATTCAATGGTCGATCCATTTTATATGCTCTTACTGATGCATCATTTAGGGCCGAAATATATCGTCTGGGATAAGGGCGCGAGTATCCAGTTTTTAGCACCGGGTCGCGGCACCGTCTTTGCTGATGTGCGCATCTCTGCTGAAGAAGTCAGTACTATTATTGACCTGACTGCTGACTATGCACCGGTATATCGCCATTACCAGCTCAATATCTATGATGAGGCTGGCGTTCGAATTGCCGAAGTACAAAAAACGGTTTATATCCGGCGCAAACAAAGCAAAGGAAAAATTCAAAAAACTGGATAAGGTAAAAGCGCCACATGGGCGCTTTTAGATCTGAATCGATTTAAAGTCAGTGCAGACTTAACGACGGCGGTTATCCTGTTCGATCGCAGCACCTGCGCCACCACCGATTGCACCACCAATCGCAGCACCAGCATTCCCACCGAATATGCTTTTACCTACAGCTGAGCCTACAGCACCGCCGACACCACTATAGGTCGCATTACGGTTTGAGCCACCTTGGGACTTACTTCCCACGGCTGCGCCTGCACCACCACCGACTGCAGAACCAAGACCACCCCCGACACTATTACCTACACCACCACCGACTGCACCACCTAAGGCGGCAGCACCGATACGCTGCTCATTGGCAGACATACTTTCACAACCTGCCAGCATAAAGGTGGAGAGAGTTGCAACTGCCATCACACCCATTAATTTTTTCATGACTTTGGCCTTCCTTTTCATACTTTAATTTAGCTTATCTTCATTTTATAAAACTAAAACATGGAGCGTGTTACTTCTCTCGGTATTCCTGCTGAGTTTTGTAAGTATCAATGGATTATTCCTCTGTTTAAGCTTTAATTTTCATGTGCTTTAAACAAAAAAAGACGCCCGCAGGCGTCTTTTTTTAAGCTTTAACTTGAATTAGAATTCTTCGTTAAATGCCTGACTTAAAGCTTGATCTACATCAGAGAAATCATTGTGCAGTTCAAATTCTGCAGCTTCTGCTTCCTGACGACGACGCTCCAGGTGGTAAGCCAAACCTGTACCCGCTGGGATCAGGCGACCTACAACTACGTTCTCTTTCAGACCACGTAAATCATCTTCTTTACCTGTTACAGCAGCTTCAGTTAACACACGTGTGGTTTCCTGGAACGATGCAGCAGAGATGAACGAGTCAGTAGAAAGCGACGCTTTGGTAATACCCATCAACAGACGTTCAAACTTCGCTGGGAACTTGTTTTGTGCAAGAACAGCTTGGTTTTCCTGAACAACACGGATGTAATCCACTTGCTCGCCTTTGATGAAGCTGGTATCGCCGCCATCGGTGATGTCAACTTTACGCAGCATTTGACGTACGATCACTTCAATATGCTTATCGTTGATTTTTACACCTTGCAGACGGTATACGTCCTGAACTTCGTTCACGATGTAGTTGGTCAACGCCACTTCACCTTTCAGACGCAAGATGTCGTGCGGGTTCTGCGGACCATCAGAAATGGTTTCACCACGGTTCACATGCTCGCCTTCGAACACGTTAATGGTACGCCATTTCGGAATCAGCTCTTCATAAATCTCAGAGCCATCATCCGGTGTAATCACCAGACGGTTCTTACCTTTGGTCTCTTTACCGAAGCTCACCACACCAGACACTTCTGCCAGGATTGCATGCTCTTTTGGCTTACGTGCTTCGAACAAGTCAGCTACACGTGGCAGACCACCGGTAATATCACGGGTACGTGAAGATTCTTGTGGTACACGACCGATAACGTCACCGACACCAATTGTTTCGCCATCACGGACAGAAAGAATGGTGTTTTGTGGCAGGAAGTAGAACTGTTCGCCACCATCAACTGTGTCAAGCACAACAGCAGGACGCAGATCTTTACCTGATGCAGGACGTGAAGTCACTGGCAAGATTTCGATCGTTGACATACCGGTTGCATCATCAGTTTTCGAAGTTACGGTTACGCCATCAGCGATCTGGCTGAAACGTACTTTACCTGCAACTTCTGTTACCAATGGATGTGTATGCGGATCCCAAGTCGCTACGATACCACCAGCTTCTACAGCTTCGCCATCTTTCAGCAAGATAGACGCACCGTAAGGAAGTTTATAGCGCTCGCGCTCACGACCTAAATCATCCGCAATACCGATTTCACCTGAACGTGAAGTCGATACCAAGTGACCTTTGGCATGTTGTACGGTTTTCACGTTGTGGAAACGTACTGTACCCTGGTTACGAACCTGTACGCTGTTTGCAGCAGAAGTTCGGCTTGCAGCACCACCAACGTGGAAGGTACGCATAGTTAACTGTGTACCTGGCTCACCAATCGATTGAGCTGCCATTACACCTACAGACTCACCCGGGTTCACCTGATGACCACGCGCCAAGTCACGGCCGTAACATTTCGCACATACACCGAAAGTAGACGCACAGTTTACAACCGAACGTACTTTAATTTCGTCGACACCTTGGCTTTCGATAAACGTTGCCAGTTTCTCGTCAATTAAAGTATTACGTGGAAGCAGAACTTCGTCTGTACCGACACGTTTCACATCTTCAGCAACCACACGACCCAATACTCGTGCACCCAAGTTCTCGATGACATCGCCACCTTGAATGAATGGTGTCATTACTAGACCGTCGAAGGTGCCACAATCTGGCTCGGTAATCACCAAGTCTTGCGCAACGTCTACCAGACGACGCGTCAAGTAACCAGAGTTCGCAGTTTTCAGTGCTGTATCGGCCAAACCTTTACGCGCACCGTGTGTCGAGATGAAGTACTGTAGTACAGTCAAACCTTCACGGAAGTTCGCTTTAATAGGCGTTTCAATGATCGAGCCATCCGGCTTCGCCATCAAACCACGCATACCCGCCAACTGACGAATCTGAGCTGCCGAACCACGGGCACCCGAGTCAGACATCATGTAGATCGAGTTGAATGATTTTTGCTTCTCGTCTTCACCCTGTTTGTTTTTAACAGTCGTGAAAGACAAGTTGTCCATCATCGCTTTAGCAACCTGGTCATTGGTACGCGCCCAAATATCGACCACTTTGTTATAACGTTCGCCGGCAGTTACGAAACCTTGTTCGAACTGTTGTTCGATTTCACGAACTTCAGCTTCCGCTTTACCAATAATGACTTGTTTTTGCGGTGGAATAACCATGTCTTCCATACCGACAGATACACCTGAACGCGTCGCCTGACGGAAGCCTAGGTACATCAATTGGTCAGCGAAGATAACAGTATCTTTCAGACCCAATTTACGGTAGCAAGAGTTAATTAACTTAGAGATGTTTTTCTTGGTCATCTCAACGTTAATTTGCTGGAAATCCATACCTTCAGGCACAACTTCCCAAAGTAGGCAGCGACCAGGTGTGGTATCTACAATAATGGTTTGATGTTCACGGTTGCCATCTTCATCGATGACAGTCTGGTGTACACGTGCTTTAACGCGAGCGTGTAGATCAACCTGACCTGTTGCCAGTGCACGGTTTACTTCGTGAGTATCCGCGAACACCATGCCCTCACCTTTGGCATTGATTGCATCACGCGTGATGTAATACAAGCCCAAGACAACGTCCTGAGACGGCACGATGATTGGCTCACCGTTCGCTGGAGACAAGATGTTGTTGGTCGACATCATTAACGCACGCGCTTCTAACTGCGCTTCAAGTGTTAATGGTACGTGTACCGCCATTTGGTCACCATCGAAGTCGGCGTTAAACGCAGCACACACGAGCGGGTGTAGACGGATCGCCTTACCTTCAATCAGGATCGGTTCAAATGCTTGAAGACCTAGACGGTGAAGTGTTGGCGCACGGTTCAACATCACTGGATGTTGACGGATCACGTGAGCAAGAACGTCCCAAACTTCTGGCGTCTCGCGCTCAACCATTTTCTTCGCAGCTTTAATGGTGGTTGCTTGACCAGATGCTTGTAGTTTCGCGAAAATGAATGGCTTGAACAGTTCAAGTGCCATTTTCTTCGGAAGACCACATTGGTGCAAACGCAGGTTTGGACCAACGGTAATGACCGAACGACCTGAGTAATCGACACGTTTACCCAATAAGTTCTGACGGAAACGACCTTGCTTACCTTTGATCATATCTGCCAAAGATTTAAGCGGACGCTTGTTTGAACCGGTAATTGCACGACCACGACGACCGTTGTCTAACAATGCATCGACAGACTCTTGCAACATACGTTTTTCGTTACGTACGATGATGTCTGGCGCTGCAAGGTCAAGAAGACGCTTCAAACGGTTGTTACGGTTAATCACACGACGGTAAAGATCGTTCAAGTCAGAAGTCGCGAAACGACCACCTTCAAGTGGTACCAACGGACGAAGGTCTGGTGGCAGAACTGGAAGTACAGTCAACACCATCCATTCTGGCTTGTTGTTCGAATCGTTGAATGCTTCCATCAACTTCAAACGCTTAGAGGCTTTTTTCAGCTTGGTTTCTGAAGTTGTCACAGGAATTTCTTCACGAAGACGCGCAATTTCAGCTTCAAGATCGATGTCTTTCAACAAGTCTTGAACCGCTTCAGCACCCATTTTCGCTGTGAATTCATCACCGTGTTCTTCCAACGCATTGAAGTATTCTTCATCGTTCAGAAGCTGGTATTTCTCAAATGGTGTCATACCAGGATCGGTAACCACATAAGATTCGAAATACAATACGCGTTCGATATCACGTAGCGTCATGTCTAATAATAGACCGATACGGCTCGGCAATGATTTCAAGAACCAGATGTGTGCAACTGGAGAAGCTAGCTCGATGTGACCCATACGTTCACGACGAACTTTCGCAGTTGTTACTTCAACGCCACATTTTTCACAAATGACGCCTTTGTATTTCATACGCTTGTATTTACCACACAAGCATTCGTAATCTTTTACTGGACCAAAGATTTTGGCACAGAATAAACCATCACGTTCAGGTTTGAACGTACGATAGTTAATGGTTTCTGGCTTTTTAACTTCACCGTGAGACCATGACTTAATCATTTCTGGTGACGCAAGACCAATACGGATGCGGTCAAACTCTACAGGAGCATGACCGTCTGAATCCGTCTTTTTGCGCATGATATCGAGCAAGTCTTTCAATTTTTTTCTCCGTGTGTCGAGGAGATTTTCACTTCTCGACTGGGTCACAAATATTGTTTTTAACTGAATTGGGAATCCCAAGAATCCCCCTAAATCCCCCTTTATAAAGAGGGACTTTCCCCTCTTTCTTAAAGAGGTGAGAAGCACTGCTTCGCAAGGGAGATTCAATGGAACTAATTAGTCACCATTTTTCAGTTCAATGTTGATACCTAAAGAACGGATCTCTTTGGTCAATACGTTGAACGATTCAGGCATACCCGGGTCCATATAATGGTTACCATCTACAATATTCTTGTAGATACGGGTACGGCCTTCAACGTCATCCGATTTCACAGTCAGCATTTCTTGTAGCGTATATGCTGCACCGTAAGCTTCTAGTGCCCAGACTTCCATCTCACCGAAACGCTGACCACCGAATTGTGCTTTACCACCCAGCGGCTGTTGCGTGACTAGAGAATAAGAACCAGTTGAACGCGCATGCATCTTGTCATCAACCAAGTGGTTCAGTTTCAGCATGTACATATAACCTACAGTTACTGGACGGTCGAAACGCTCACCAGTACGACCATCATATAATACTGTCTGACCAGTACTTGATAGACCTGCAAGTTGTAACAATTCTTTGATCTGACCTTCTTCAGCACCATCGAATACAGGTGTTGCCAAAGGCACACCAGCACGCAAGTTACCAGAAAGTTTCAAGATTTCTTCATCAGTCAAGCTGTCAAGATCTTCTTGCTCGCCACCAACTTTGTTATAAATCTTGTCCAGGAAATCACGAAGCTCAAGTACAGTACGCTGTTCTTTCATCATCTTGTCGATTTGATCGCCAAGACCTTTGGCAGCCATACCCAAGTGAGTTTCAAGAATCTGACCCACATTCATACGCGATGGTACGCCCAGCGGGTTCAGTACGATATCAACAGGTACACCGTTGGCATCGTGTGGCATGTCTTCTACCGGCAAGATGTTTGATACCACACCCTTGTTACCGTGACGACCGGCCATCTTATCACCCGGCTGGATGCGACGTTTTACCGCAAGATAAACTTTAACTACTTTCAATACGCCAGTGGTCAGCTCATCGCCTGTAGAAAGTTTGCGTTTTTTCTCAGCAAATTTCTCGTCAATTTCGAAGCTCTTCTCTTTCAAGAACACTTGAATTTGCGTTAGACGTTCAGCGATTGCTTCATCAACCGGTTGAATTTCAAGAAGATCAACAAGCTCTAAACCAGACAACACGTCTTCAGACAGTTTGTCGCCACGTTTAGTGGTACCGCCACCATTCGACTCTTGACCGTTCAACAAACGAATTACACGTTCACGTGCTGCTTCTTCAAAGATCTTGAACTCTTCTTTCAAGTCTTTACGGTAAGCATCAAGCTGAGCTTTTTCAATTGCTTGAGCACGTTCGTCTTTTTCAAGACCATCACGTGTAAACACTTGAACATCAATCACAGTACCTTTGGTACCAGATGGAACGCGTAAAGATGAATCTTTAACGTCAGCTGCTTTTTCACCGAAGATTGCACGAAGCAATTTTTCTTCCGGCGTTAGCTGCGTTTCACCTTTAGGCGTCACTTTACCAACAAGAATATCACCTGCTGTTACTTCAGCACCGATGTAAACAATACCTGATTCATCAAGTTTAGAAAGCGCTGCTTCACCCACATTCGGGATATCGGCCGTGATTTCTTCAGCACCAAGCTTAGTATCACGTGCGACACATGACAATTCCTGGATATGAATGGAGGTTAAACGGTCTTCTTGAAGTACACGCTCTGAAAGTAAGATCGAGTCTTCGTAGTTGTAACCGTTCCAGGTCATGAATGCGACGCGCATGTTTTGACCAAGCGCTAGCTCACCGCCATCAGTCGATGGACCATCAGCTAATACGTCACCACGACCCACTTTATCACCCAGGTTCACCAGAACTTTCTGGTTGATACAGGTGTTTTGGTTTGAACGGGTGTATTTGATCAGGTTATAGATATCTACACCTGCCTCACCTGCGATCATCTCTTCTTCGTTCACACGAATGACTACACGAGATGCATCAACAAACTCGATACGACCACCACGCTGAGCGATCACACATACACCAGAGTCATGTGCTACGTTCGCTTCCATACCCGTACCTACGAGTGGTTTGTCAGCGATTAACGTAGGAACAGCCTGACGTTGCATGTTTGAACCCATCAATGCACGGTTGGCATCATCGTGTTCAAGGAACGGAATCAGTGACGCAGCCACAGATACAACCTGCTGAGCAGATACATCCATATGCGTTACTTTTTCCGGCGGCATGCGTACGAAGTCACCTTGGTGACGTACAGATACAACTTCTTCTAATAAATTACCATCAGCATCTACTGCAGAATCGGCCTGTGCAATCACAGTACCCACTTCTTCAATCGCAGACAGGTATTCAATGTCCATGGTTACACGGCCATCAACTACTTTACGGTAAGGCGTTTCCAAGAAACCGAAGTTGTTCGCTTTAGCATATACAGAAAGCGAGTTGATCAAACCAATGTTTGGACCTTCCGGCGTTTCAATTGGACATACACGACCGTAATGCGTTTGATGTACGTCACGTACTTCAAAGCCCGCACGTTCACGCGTCAAACCACCGGGACCAAGTGCTGATACACGACGCTTGTGCGTGATTTCAGACAACGGGTTGTTTTGATCCATGAACTGAGACAACTGGCTTGAACCAAAGAATTCTTTGATTGCAGCAGCAACAGGCTTCGCATTGATTAGATCTTGCGGAGACAGGTTGTCTGTTTCAGCTTGAGATAAACGTTCTTTAACAGCACGTTCTACACGAACCAGACCGACACGGAATTGGTTTTCTGTCATTTCGCCCACAGAACGAACACGACGGTTACCCAAGTGATCGATATCGTCGACTTCACCTTTACCGTTACGGATTTCAACTAATGTTTTCAATACATCAGTGATATCTTCGTTCGAGAGAATACCTTCAACTTCACGCGACTTCTGGTCTGTACCCACTTCATAAGGACGACCCAAACGACGGTTGAACTTCATACGACCGACTGGAGACAAGTCATAACGCTCAGAAGAGAAGAACAGGTTATTGAACAGGTTCTCAGCTGCTTCTTTGGTTGGTGGCTCGCCCGGACGCATGACTTTGTAGATTTCTACTAATGCTTCTTCACGAGTGGTCGTAGTATCTGCACGTAGAGAATCTGCAACGAATGAACCACGGTCGATATCATTGGTGAACAGAACATTAAACTGCTTCACGCCGCCTTCTGCAATTTTCACCATGACTTCATGGCTCAATACGGTATTTGCAGCAATCACGTCGCCATCTTTTAATGCGATGTCTTCAGCCGTGATACGCTCATACAAATACTCATCAGGCACTGCAAGTTTTTCAAGACCAGAAGCTTCCATTTGACGTACATGACGCGCGTTAATACGTTTACCTTGTTCAACGATTGCCTTGCCATCTTTATCCAAGATGTCAAATTGTGCCATTTCGCCGCGCAGACGTTCCGGCACCAAGTCAATTTGATAGCTACCCATGTCAAGATACACAGGGACTTTCTCGTAGAACATGTTGAGAATGTTTTCGTTGCTATAACCCAGCGCACGCAGCACCACAGTCGCAAGTAATTTACGACGACGGTCAATACGTACATAGACTAGGTCTTTGGCATCGAATTCAAAATCTAACCATGAACCACGGTAAGGAATGATACGCGCTGAATAAAGGACTTTACCACTTGAGTGAGTCTTACCTTTATCGTGGTCAAAGAATACGCCTGGTGAACGGTGTAATTGAGATACGATTACACGCTCGGTACCATTAATTACAAAGGTCCCGTTATCCGTCATCAATGGCATTTCGCCCATATAGACTTCTTGTTCACGTACGTCTTTAATTGACTTCGTTTCACGATCTTTCAGGATCAAACGAATTTTTACACGCATTGGTGCTGCATAAGTTGAGCCACGAAGAATACATTCGCGTACATCAAACTCAGGCTTACCAAGACTATACTCAACAAATTCTAAAGCAGCATTGCCAGAATAACTTTCTATAGGAAAAACTGAACGAAATGCGGCTTGGAGACCGATATCTTCGCGGTTTTTTGGTGATTTGCCATCTTGTAAGAACGTTCTGTACGAGTCGACTTGAATCGCGAGCAGGTACGGAGCATCCATAACGCTAGGCAATTTACCAAAATTCTTACGGATCCGTTTCTTTTCGGTATATGAGTATGCCATCTGGAGTCCTCGGAAAGTGTAAACCAAGCCCGCCTGCAGAACGGGCTCAGAAGGAATTACGCTGGCCGATATGGCCACCACTCTTTACAAATGCTGCAATTTTTAGTGGTATTAAAACGCTTATCAATATTTTTTTACTGAAAAATATTGGTAAACGTTTGTTCATTATGTTTATTTTTAATTTGTATGATTTTTATATCATGCAAACAAAAATCGAGCCGATTATTGTAACGCAAAAAGGCTGATGACCCAAGAGCCATCAGCCAATTTTTGGAGCTGATTATAAAAAAACCGGCTCCCTTAAGCTATTACTTAAGAGTAACTGTAGCACCAGCTTCTTCAAGTTTCTTCTTAAGTTCTTCGCCTTCTTCTTTAGAAACGCCTTCTTTAAGAACTGTAGGAGCGCTTTCAACCATGTCTTTAGCTTCTTTCAAGCCAAGGCCAGTTGCTTCACGAACTGCTTTAATTACAGCAACTTTGTTTGCGCCAAAAGAAGTCAATTCAACATTGAATTCAGATTGCTCTTCAGCAGCAGCAGCAGCAGGACCAGCAGCAACAGCTACAGCAGCAGCAGAAACGTTGAATTTCTCTTCGAAAGCAGAAATAAGTTCAACAAGTTCAAGAACAGTTTTTTCAGCAACTGCGTTTAGGATTTCTTCGTTTGTTAAAGCCATGAGATTAACTCCAAATGGGTATTGAATGATGTGTGTGTAAGTTTGAGCTTAAGCAGCTTCTGACTCGTTTTTCTCTTGAAGCGCTGTAAGTAAGCGGCCCAATTTCGAAATAGGAGCTTGAAGAACGTTTGCAAGCATAGTAAGCGCTTTTTCTTGGTTCGGAAGATTCGCGATAACGCTAACTTCTTCGCCTTGATAAAGTTTGCCATCAAATGCAGCAGCTTTAAGTTCAAATGCTTTATTAGTTTTAGCGAATTCTTCGAACAAACGTGCAGCAGCACCCATGTCGTCTTCAGAAGTCGAGAAAGCTAAGATTGTTGGGCCAACAAGGTTGTCGTTCAAGATATTAAATTGAGTATCTTGAAGAGCGCGTTTAGCCAAAGTGTTACGCACGATACGTGTGTGAACACCTAGTTTACGAGCTTCAACGCGAAGAGCAGTTAATTGCTCAACAGTTAAACCTTGATAGTCAGCAACAACAGCGGCAAATGCAGTAGAAGCAACTTCAGTTACTTCAGCTACGATCTGTTTTTTGCCTTCGATAAGAAGAGCCATTGTAAAACCTCCTAACGGTGATTTATGTACTTACGCGAAGTACACTCCCAATTCGTTAATCCATCACTGGACTAACACGCGGAGGATGAACAAATCACACCACCGCGTCTACGCAGGCTGGACGATTAAGAGCGAAGCATAAAACTCCCCTCGCCCGCGGTCTTTGACGCTGATAAATTTTCATTTATCAATTCAAAGTTTGCCTAAGTTTGCAAAATACGACGGAGCGTTTCTTGCGTAAGTTTTAAAGCAGTGCTTTAAAACTTGCTCAGGGCTTTAAAATTCTGTATAAGTCGAGACTTATTTAGAAACGTTTGCTACATCAACGATCAAACCAGGACCCATAGTTGAGCTCAAAGTGATCTTTTGAATGTATACGCCTTTAGAAGTCGCAGGTTTCAAACGTTTCAAGTCAGCAACAAGTGCTTCAACGTTTGAACGAACAGCTTCAGCAGTGAAACCTACTTGACCGATCGCAGCGTGGATAATACCCGCTTTGTCTACGCGGTAACGTGCTTGACCAGCTTTTGCATTTTTAACTGCAGTTGCTACGTCAGGAGTTACCGTACCCACTTTAGGGTTTGGCATTAAGCCACGTGGACCAAGGATCGTACCAAGTTTACCTACAACGCGCATTGCATCTGGAGCAGCAATTACAACATCAAAGTCAAGGTTACCCGCTTGGATGCTTTCAGCAAGATCATCGAAACCAACAACGTCTGCGCCTTCAGCTTTAGCAGCTTCAGCAGCAGCGCCTTGAGCGAATACAGCTACACGTACAGTTTTACCCGTACCTGCAGGAAGTGTAGTCGCGCCACGAACAACTTGGTCAGATTTACGAGGATCAACACCTAGGTTTACCGCGATATCCAAAGATTCTTTGAATTTAGGAGCTGGAAGGCTCTCTAAAACTGCAACAGCTTCTTCTAGCGTGTAAACTTTGTGCGCTTCTACAGCAGCTACGATCGCTTTTTGACGTTTAGTTAATTTAGCCATGTCTTAAAGCTCCACTTCCAAGCCCATAGAACGCGCAGAACCAGCAATGGTACGTACACGTGCGTCTAAATCAGCACCAGTCAAATCTGGTTCTTTAGTAGTCGCGATTTCTTCGATTTGAGCACGAGTCAACTTACCAACTTTAGTTTTGTTAGGTACAGCTGAACCCTTCTGGATACCAGCAGCTTTCTTAAGAAGAACAGCAGCAGGTGGAGTTTTCATGATGAATGTGAACGACTTGTCGTTGTACACAGTGATCACGACTGGAATTGGTAGACCAGCTTCAACTTTTTGTGTCGCAGCATTGAATTCTTTACAGAATGCCATGATGTTCACACCACGTTGACCTAGTGCAGGACCAATCGGTGGAGATGGATTCGCTTTACCAGCTGGAACTTGCAGCTTGATATAGCCGTCAATCTTCTTAGCCATTTCAAATTACCTCTGGGTGCAAACGCCGGTGAAGGCTCCCCAATGATTTCAAGTAACGATACCGTTACAACAACAATGCCTGATTTGCACGCAAATCAGGCGTTTTCAACCCAAACCAATTAAACTGATTTTTCGACTTGACGAAATTCCAGTTCAACTTGAGTTGGACGGTTAAATACATTAATGGTCAACGTCAAACGTGACTTTTCGTACTGAACTTCTTCCACCACACCTTTAAAGTCTGTGAATGGACCGTCAACTACGAGTAATTCTTCGCCTGGTTCAAACATCGTCTTAGGACGAGGTGCTTCACCAGTATTGCGTACACGCGCAAGAATCGCATCGGCTTCTTTTTGCGTAATTGGCGCCGGTTTTTCCGCCGTACCACCAATAAAGCCTAAAACTTTCGGACATTCTTTAACAATGTGCCAAGTGTCATCGTTCATTTCCATTTCGACTAGAACATAGCCAGGAAAGAACTTGCGCTCTGATTTACGTTTCTTGCCATCCTTCATTTCTACCACTTCTTCGGTAGGAACCAGGACTTCACCAAAGCTATCGGCAACAGCGCTACGCTGGATTCGATCATTAAGCGAACGCATTACTTGTTTTTCATAACCTGAATAGGCATGAATAATGTACCAACGTTTCATAGCTCTCTTACCCGATAATAAACTTGATTAACCAGCCTAAAATATAATCGAAACACCATAAAACAATGGAGGTAATTACGACTACAACAAGAACTTGCCAAGATGTGGACACAGTCTCTTGCTTGGTAGGCCAGGTCACTCGACGGAGCTCGATTCGTGCATCTTTCAGCAGACGAATAAAGCCTTTGCCTTGATGGGTGGCGTATAATAAACCGAATGCTGCAACGATACAAGCCAAAATCACCCCAACACGCACCCAAATATCATTCGCAGGGGCCCAGTATGCTGGTAAATATTGGTTTACCATCATTGCACCAACCAATAAAATCAAGGCGATAACCCATAGAACCATGTCTAATGGAGAACCAGAACTTACATCTACTGCAGGATTATTTCTTTGAGGAATTGCCGCTTCGCCTAATGCGTCGCGTGATTTTTCATTCGACATTTTTGTACTCGTCGTAGGTTTCGCGACTTATTATATGACCAATTTTGCCGACATCAAGCGTCTTTTTCAAAACTTGGCAGGTCAGGAGGGACTCGAACCCCCAACATTCGGTTTTGGAGACCGACGCTCTACCAATTGAACTACTGACCTGCAAAATAACAAGTTGGAGCCGAAACCCCAACCCGTTTATCTTATTCTAT